>JAGLNY010000135.1 GCA_023139255.1 Spirochaetales bacterium | reverse complement strand
GCATGCTTATAGGGGCATGTTTTCCGAAAGATATGAAATTCAATTAAAAGATGAATGTTTCCTATCCAACCTCTTTTCCAGAAGCCGTGCTACTACCAATGAGATAAAGCAAATGAGAAAGTGTGCCGCTGTATGATCCTTACGCGATAGATATACGGGACGAGTCTCAAGGTCACTCTTTGTTATCCTGAAGGACTCCTCATTTTTCCACAGCTCCCGGCATATCACGGCCGCGGTGGACAGTTTACCGCACTCCGGGAACTGGAAAACGCGGGGTGGGATTGTCATGAATGAGATATAAAGTAACAACACATCGTTCCACGCTACTAGTGTTTACACAGCACTAGTGCTGTCCATTCTGATAGTAAGATCCGTAACTACAACCAGTAATACTTTTTCATGAACCAATTGTTTTTGCTTCTATGAAGTTTTATCAGAGTTTATATTGACGAAGGGTTTAAGGTGTAATACAATTCTTGTGTAAATTGGTTATAACAATATACTATATTAGGAAAATCTATGAGAATGACAAGTTTGGAACGTGTTCAGGCAGCCGCGGAAAGAAAAAAGATTGATAGACCCTGCAGCAGCCTTCGGTGTACTCCGGAAGCATGGGAAAGTTTGAGAGAATACTTTTCAGTATCTACCAATCTCGAAGTGATGGATATTCTTGATATCGATTTACGGTGGGTATCTGCCAATTTTATAGGCCCGAAAGAGAAGAGCGCAAGCCCCTTGGGTAGTGAAGGTACTGATTTTTGGGGATGCCATACCAGGGCAGTGAAAAATGAGTTCAATACGTACTATGAATTCGATTATCACCCACTGGAAAGTGCGGAAACAATTGAGGACATTCATGCCCACGAATGGCCGAGTCTGGATTGGTGGGATTATGGGACTATTCGCGAACAGGCAGAGGCTCATGATGTAATGGATAAACGTGCTCACCTCTATTTTGCGGGGGGAACTTTTGAGACCCCATGGTATATACGTGGATTGGAAACTTTCCTTATGGATATGTACGAAAACCCGGATATCGTGAATGCTTTGTGTACCCATGTAGGGGATTATTATGAAGCCCGGGCATGGAGAGCTATAGAGACTGCGGGTGAGTGCATTCATATGATTGGTTCGGGGGGGGATATTGGAAGCCAGCGGGGAATGATGATTGCCCCGGAAATGTGGGGAGAACATATCAAACCTCATACTGCACGATTAATTACCCCCTTCAGATCAAGGGGTTTCATGACCTTTTATCACTCCTGCGGCTCATTGGTGCCGGTTATCGATGATCTGATAGAGATCGGGTTACAATTTCTTGACCCAATACAAATTACTGCGGAAGGGATGCAGCCGGAAGCGTTGTATAAACAATTTGGTGACAGGCTCTCTTTTCACGGTGCTGTTGACGAGGTAGAGCTGCTGCCCCACGCAACTCCGGCAGAAGTGTATAAAGAGACTATAAGGTTGATTGATGTGTTGGGAAAACGCAATGGATTTATTGTATCTCCCAGCCATCAGGTGCAGGGTGACACAACGCCGGAAAATGTTGAAGCAATATTTAAAGCAGTTAAAGACTATTCAAGTCTATAAACAAGCAGGATAGTATGGTTAGCAAAAAAAATAGTGTTAGTAGTGTTGAAATTTCAAGACTTGGGTTGGGAACTGTCCAGTTTGGGTTTGATTACGGAATTAACAATACCCGGGGGCAGGTTCCTTATGATGAAGTATGCAGAATGCTAATCAGGGCATCTGATCAGGGTATAAATTTTTTAGATACCTCAAGATTATACGGATCCAGTGAGAGTGTCCTTGGGAAGGCGATAGCGGAGATCGGCAGAGAATTTACCGTATGTACCAAACTGGATCTTCCAAAAAATTATACTGAGTTAGGTGAGAAAGAGATTCGGGATGCAGTTAATGCATCATTTATGCAGAGTTG
>JAGLNY010000134.1 GCA_023139255.1 Spirochaetales bacterium | reverse complement strand
TTTAAAATGCTTCATTTTGATGATGGGGTTAATACTACAATTGGACTTCCAATTATCAGAACATCCTGCGACCATGGGACTGCTTATGACATTGCGTGGCAGGGCATTGCAAGTCCTAAAAGTCTTATAGAAGCTATAAAATCAGCAGCATTCCAGGCTAAAAACAATAAATATTAAGTATAGATTAAAAAAAAATAACAATGAAATCAGATAAAATAATTATTAAGGGTGCAAGAGAGCATAATCTTAAAAATATCGATCTGGAATTTGATCGTGATAAACTCATTGTAATATCCGGTATCAGCGGTTCCGGAAAATCTTCACTTGCCTTTGATACTATTTTTGCTGAGGGACAGAGAAGATATGTTGAGTCACTATCCGCGTATGCACGACAATTCCTGGGCAGGGTTGAGAAACCGGATGTGGATTACATCGAGGGATTATCTCCGGCAATTGCAATTGAACAAAAAACAACCCATAAAAATCCCAGGTCCACAGTAGGGACGGTTACAGAAATATACGATTATTACCGCCTGCTCTGGGCACGTATTGGAAAACCGCATTGCCCTGTGTGCGGTAAGGAAATACACGAGCAGTCGATAGATCAGATAATTGAACAGATATATGAATTGCCCGAAGGTGCCAGGCTTATGCTGATGGCACCTGTGGTCCGTGGGAAAAAGGGTGAACACAGGAAAGTACTGGAGGATGCCAGGCATGCAGGATTCGCCCGTGTTCGGGTTAATGGTAAAATTCATGAAATAGAGGAAGAAATAAAACTTAATAAAAAGAAAAAACATGATATTGATATTGTAGTTGATAGAATAATCCTTAATTATGAAAATCGAAAACGTTTAGCTGATTCGATGGAGACAGCACTCTCAATAACTGATGGGCTCGTTTCAATTATTGATTTATCCAATCAGGCTGTTACACTGTTTTCTGAAAAAAATTCATGTACAGATTGCGGAATCAACATACCTGAGCTGCAGCCCCGTCTATTTTCTTTTAACAATCCTTATGGCGCATGTCCTGAATGTCACGGGATAGGAATTAAGACCGAATTTGATCCCGACCGGATTATCCCGGATATGTCAAAATCCTTTAACGAAGGAGCCATTGCAACTTCGAATCCTGAAGCTGCATGGAACCGAAGTCAGTTTGTCTCATTATCTAAACATTTTCATTTTTCACTGGATACTCCTTTTAACCAGCTTTCTGATGATTTGGTCCATAAAATTCTTTATGGAACAGATGAAAAAATTCATATGGTATATACAAATGAAAAAAACAACGGAACTTATAAATTTGACAAGAAATTCCCGGGAATTATAAATGACCTTAAGAGAAGATTTTTTGAGACTAATTCACATGGGATCCGGAAATGGCTGGATTCATTTATGGCAAAAAAACCCTGTGATGTCTGCGGGGGATCCCGTTTAAGGCAGGAGAGTATCGCTGTCCTGGTAAACAGCCTGAATATTGTGGAAGCCTCAAAGATGTCTATCAGGCAGGCAATGGATTTTTTTCAAACACTCAAACTTAATGATACAGATACAAAAATCAGCCGCCAGATCCTTAAGGAGATACTATCCAGGCTTTCATTTCTTATAAATGTGGGATTGGATTACCTTACCCTTGAGAGAGCCGCAGGAACACTTTCAGGTGGGGAGGCTCAAAGAATTCGTCTGGCAACACAAATAGGGTCCTCGCTTATTGGTGTCCTGTATGTTCTGGATGAGCCTTCTATTGGTTTGCATCAGAGGGATAACAATAGATTAATTAATACTCTAAAGAATTTAAGGGATTTGGGAAATACACTAATAGTTGTTGAACACGATGAGTCCATGCTTCGGGAGGCAGATCACCTGATTGACCTGGGACCGGGAGCAGGGATACACGGCGGTTATATAACTGCTTCAGGCACTCCTCAGGAAGTACAGGAGAATCCTGATAGTATTACCGGCAAATATCTCTCTGGAGTCCTGAAGATCGATATACCTGCCGAAAGACGCAAAGGGAACGGAAAATCAATTCAGGTAACCGGTGCAAGAAAAAATAATTTAAAGCATATCACTGTAACATTTCCTTTGGGAACCATGACTGTTATAACAGGGGTTTCAGGATCAGGTAAATCTACAATGCTTAATGAAATACTGTATCCCGTTGTAAAAGCAAAACTGCTTGGCGGCAATCGTGACATACCTGCTGATGCATTTGATAAGATATCAGGATTTGAGCACATCGATAAAGTTATTAACATTGATCAGAGTGCGATAGGAAGAACCCCAAGGTCCAATCCGGCAACCTATGTCGGTACTTTTACCCCGATTCGCGAACTTTATGCGAGCCTTCCTGAATCGAAAGCTCGCGGATATAAAGCAGGAAGATTTTCCTTCAATGTAAAAGGTGGAAGATGTGAACACTGTCATGGTGACGGTACTCTGAAAATTGAAATGCATTTCCTGCCCGATGTCTATGTAACTTGTGATGTATGCGGTGGAAAAAGATTTAATAATGAAACACTTAACGTACGGTATAAAGGAAAAAATATTCATGATGTCCTGAACATGAGTGTGGAGGAAGCTGCACAATTCTTTTCTGCAGTACCGTCTATTAAAAAAAAGCTCGATACTCTCGTTTCAGTTGGATTGGAATATATTAAACTTGGGCAATCAGCACTAACATTATCCGGCGGTGAGGCTCAACGGGTAAAACTAAGTCTTGAACTATCAAAACGAAGCACAGGGAAAACCTTATATATACTTGACGAACCGACAACGGGTTTACATTTTGCTGATGTTAAAAAATTGATGGAAGTTCTCCAGAAATTAACTTCATCCGGGAATACGATCTTGATGATAGAGCACAATCTTGATGTTATTAAAACAGCAGATCACATTATCGATTTAGGTCCGGAGGGGGGTGAAAAAGGGGGAAGGGTCATAGTAACCGGTACACCGGAACAGGTAGTTGAATGTTCTGAATCATATACGGGAAAATTCCTGAAAAGTATTCTGGATAATTAAAATGAGAAGTTTTTTATGTATAGTATTCCTTCTTATACTCAATTTAAGTTCTCTGTATGCAGAAGACTATTTCAGTCAATTACAGTTGAAAGGATATGAACTCGATATTGAAACATCTACAGAAAGCAGCCTTCTTGCCTGGATTAATCGACTTGGTCTTGCTGAGGCTGGTTCGATAGACGAGATGAAAAAGCTTCTATACACCTTTTACTCTATTGAATCACCTGAGTATGCAACCATAATCAATAAAACTGAATTAGTGGTAATCCACTCTGCTGATACGATATCAATAACAGGAGAAAATGAAGCAGTAGCTATATTGTCAGGCAATGTAATTATTGAAGTTTCCGAGTCAGAAACAGAAAATCTCTATATGATTCATGCAGAACAAATAGTACTAAACAACAGCACAAATATTGTTACAGCTTCCGGCTCAGTGCATCTCTTAATAAATAATTCTCATACTGGTGCAGAAATAGAAAGTTATTTCTGCAGTAAATTCGCATTATCTATTAAGAACTGGGATGGGATATTTGTTGATATTGAAACTACCAGCAGCAGGGAAAACAGCAGTGGTGATACAATTACATTTTCCCTTACAGGTGGTTCTGTCTATAAAAGTGATAAAGGAATGCTGATAATTGATGACGGCATAATCAGTTCCGGTCATGAAGATCCTCTTATAAGTATCCGTGCTGATACAATCAGCCTGCTCAGTGAGGGTGACTGGTTTGCCGACCAGGCTTTTCTTTATTTAGGCAGGGTTCCTGTGTTCTACCTGCCTTTCTTCTTCTCACCAGGAATGGATTTTTTCTTCAATCCATCATTTGGGTTTTCAGCAGATAGAGGTATATTTGTTAATACGACTACTGTGATTTTCGGCAGCATCCCTGAAGTTTCAGTTGAAAAAACAAGTTTTTCTTCTTTTTTACAGGGAAACGAACTATCAAAGAATGTTGTAGCAGGAATCCAGGGATCAATACTGGAAATGTATTATCAAGGTAGTGATATACTAACCTGGGCGGAGGAAACACATTCATATCTTACCGTGAATTTTGATGTATATGAGCAGGCAGGCATTGTTTTTGGGGCAGATGCTGAATTTAACGACATCTCGTTTTTACGACAGTTAAGTTTTCGTTCAGCAATAGCGATCAACGTGTCTTCCAGTGATCCTTTGCTTCGTTTCTTAATTGAACCGAAAATAAAAATAGATAATTCCGGGTTTAAATTTAGTATTTCCCTGCCGTTTTACTCTGATGATCAAGTACTAAAAGACTATGCTGTGAGAAAAACCCGGTTTGATCTTGATGATGTAACCGGCATTGCACAGTTTCCTGCTTCTGCTTCAACGGTTGACAGCTTTAACTGGGAATTTAAAGGTTCAATAACTCCTAATATTGATGATATGCATCCAATTATTGAGCAATTTGAGATATCAACAATTTCATCACAAATTGAATGGAAGTTGCCTCTGCCATGGAATTATGAAATTCAAACTATTAGTTTGTTGACACATGCCGCAAACATGTCCGGCAAACTGTTTTCCGGATCTTTTAAGACCGGATCTTTAAAAACCGGATCTTTAAAAAAGGAAAATGATTTGGATCTATCTGAAGGTCCTCAGTCCCTGAATATAATTTCCGGGAATATCTACGGGAACTCACTGACTTTGCTGCACGAAAGTGAATTCATGATTCAGGATACTGAGAAATCATTTGAATTATCAGAAGTCATGGATCCAATTATTCTTCCTGACAAAAAAATCCCCATTCTAAGTATTAGTACAAAGCAGTTAGATGAATATTTTCAATATCGTTTTTCTTATGATATTAGTAATTCAGGGAATATTGATATTGTTTATGATACCGGGAGTGCACAGTATCGTAAAATTGTAAATAGATTAGAATCAAAGATTATGTTTACAGGAAGTTTTTTTGATAAAGCTGTCTTGTTAAGAAATACTCTTAAACCATCAGGGTATGTTCAATGGCACGATAAAATTTCTGAAAGCGTTTCTGACTGGGCTGTATATGTTGATCATGATAGAGAAAGAACTAAATTTGCACTTTACAATGAACTTTTTGCCGGAATTCCGGAATATGGCGTTTCCTATATTTTAAAAACGCGCTTACTAACCTACAATTATGAT
>JAGLNY010000133.1 GCA_023139255.1 Spirochaetales bacterium | reverse complement strand
TTGGTGTTTTTATTGAACTTGAAGAAGGAATTGAGGGCCTTGCCCATATTTCAGAATTATCCTGGGTCAAGCGTATTTCACATCCTCGTGAAGTTGTCTCTATCGGTGCTACTGTTAGTTCGAAGATATTAGGATACGATACAGGTGAGAAGAAAATCTCTCTTGGTATGAAACAGGTTACCAATAATCCTTGGGATACTATAGTGGAAAGATTCCCGGAAGGTAAGAGATTAAATGCTGAAGTTGTCAAAATTACAAATGCCGGGGCATTTCTTAATCTGGAAGAAGGTATTGACGGGTTTCTCCATATTGATGATATTTCATGGACTAAAAAAACCAAAAACATTAAATCATTTTGCAGTGAAGGAGATACAATTGAGGTTGTTATAACAAAAGTTGAATCCGGAAACAGGCGTATTCGACTAGGGGTAAAGCAGCTTGAAGGAAATCCATGGCAAACTCTCAAAGAATCATATCCGAAAGGCAGTGTGATAACTGGTGAGATAACAAGTATTACTGACTTTGGTGTTTTTGTAAAAGTAATTGCCGGAATAGAAGGGTTAATCTCAAAATTCAATCTTGTAGGACCTGATGAAGAATTTGATGATTCAGTTCTCGGAAAATTCAAATCCGGGGATAAAGTTACAGCTCTAGTTACTGATATTAATATTAATGCTCAAAGACTATCTTTATCTATAAAAGATTATTTGAGAAAATCACAGCAAAGTGAGATGTCTAAGTATATCCACAATGATGAGAATGAGAATGAACACACTTTTACTTTTGCTGATTTATTAAAAGAAAAAGATCAAGGCGCTGAATAATATTATTACAAGAATTCCGGAGTACAAAAACGTATGGCAGAAAAGAAAATTGAGAAAACAAGATTAGATCGTATTACTGCGTTTGTATCTAAAAATCGTATAACTCTACTGATAGTTGTTTGCATTATAGTTGTTGGAGTTATTGCTTTTGGAGTGACGATAAACGTATTGAATAATCAGCTTGATAAAAAGACAGCTCAGGTAGAACAATTACACGATGATTATGCTGAATGGGTAAATAATACAGCAGAGCTCTCTGATGAAGAGCATCAGGAAGTTTATCTCAAGTTGAAAGAGGACTTGTCTGTCTTAATTGATTCTACCAGAACAGGATATCCTGAATTGCGTGCATTGTTTACTCTGGCATCTCTTGAAAAACATAAAGAAAACTATGAAACGGCTGTAGAATCATTTTTGCAGATTATTGAAATATATCCTGATTCACATCTTGCTGCATCTTCAGCAATGAATGCGGCAGTTTGTTACGAATTATTGGATATGCAGGAAAAAGCAATCGAGAATTATCAACTGGTGTACGAACTCTATGCGGATAGATCTTCTGAGGCCCCTCATGCAAAATTCAGCATTGCCCGCCTTTACGAAGTACTGGGCGAGACAGACAAGGCAATTGGTGCATATCGTGAATTATCAACAACATTTCCAACCAGTGAATGGGCTAAATTAGCAGTAAGTAGATTGATTATACTGGAGTAAAAAAATAAATATGAAGAGTAGTGGAAGTAAAACTTTATCAGCCTTAAGTGTACTGATGCTGTTTGCTTCCATTTTTTTTATTTCCTGTGGTTTGCCGAAGAATCCTTTTATTGTAACTACTATACTTGAGTCTGATTCAATAGAATATATCACACCAGGCAGTTCTATTTATTTTACTATTAAAAATATTAATGATATTTTTACAATAAATGGAATTAATTTGTTTTACTGTTATTCAAACAGTCCAAATATAATCTTAAGTAATACTGATAATTTAAAACTAATAGATTCAATAACTTATAATAATCCTCAACATATTGAGACAAACCCTGATGTCTTTAAATTATATATTTTCAGATTAGGTGACGAAAATACATTCTCATTCCCATCTATTATTATTGACGATATCCTTCTTTTATTATCCGGGAGTACATCCCTGGATGGGAAAATCATTGTTACTACAAATAGCGATAATATTAATTTAGACCTTTCATTATATTTAACAACTGATCCAACATCTGATTTATTATCTGATGGTAGGCTAGTGCGGTATTCAGAAATCGGGAATGGTAAAGACTCAATAATTCTTGATCCTGATGATTACGAGTATTCCGAATATGTTAATGTTACTGATGAAGATTATTATCTCCATCTATTTGGGTCATATTATGTAAAAGAACCGGCATTTGAAATAGACCATGATAGTATTGTCGCTGATACACAAGTAACATACCTAGGGAGTGTTAAGCTTCCATAAATTTTTTAATAAGCATATAACTTTAAATAATGTATATTCTGTCCAATACAATATATACAAATAATGCAAAGGAAGCAGTACATCATATGAATAATCAACAGAAAGATAAAAACATTTATTATTCAAGCAGCAATTCTCATGAATCAGCATTTAATCGCTTATACGAAATCCTGAAAATGCTTCGATCACCAGATGGATGTCCCTGGGATCGTGATCAAACTCCACAAACATTTTACAAAAATCTTATTGAGGAATCATATGAATATATAGATGCTTTTATAAAAAAAGATATTCAGGAATGCTCTGAAGAACTCGGTGATTTGTATCTGGTAGTTTCCATGCTCACAATTATGCATGAGGAAATGAATCATTTTTCTTTAACACAAGTTTTAGAAAACACTTCAGAAAAATTAATAAGAAGACATCCTCATGTATTTAAAAATAATTATTCAGAAAAAGTAAAAGCAGAAAATCCTGAAGAAGTTATTGAACTTTGGAATTCAATAAAAGAAAATATAGAAGGGAAAAAAAATGAAGAAAATATTTTTGCTTATATACCCGGCTCAATGCCAAATTTACTGCAATCAGTAGAAATACAGAAAAAAGTTAAAAAGTATGGATTTGACTGGGATAAATCTAAGGATGTATTTCAGAAAATACGAGAAGAACTTGAAGAATTAGCTTCTGAAGTTGAAAACAACTCAAATAGAGAAAGAATTATTGATGAGTTTGGAGATATTCTTTTTTCATTAATAAATTATGCCCGCTTTCTCAATGTTGATCCGGATGAAGCCCTTTTTCGAACAAATAATAAATTTAAAAAACGTTTTACAGTGATGGCCGAACTTATGAAGAAAGATGGAATTGATCTGGAATCTGAGACTGAATTATCAGTAATGGATAAATATTGGGAAAAAGCAAAAAAAATAAATGGGGAAAATTAATAATTTGGTTTAAATTGAATAATAATCAATATAATCCTGCATGTTATTTACATACAGGCAATTTCTTACTACTTTATATTTACTTAAAAAATCATATTTCGGCACAGAGTACCCAATCAATTTCATAAGATTACCACTACTGCTTCCTTTGCTTGATTTCTTTGCATCAGGATCATGAATTGACAAGGTAATAGATTGATTACCATGAGTTATTATTGAGATATTTTCATTTTCCTCAGTTAAAGCATCAATAGTAACAATACCGGTAGTATCAAGCCCGGATATTGTGTACTCAGATGCATAATATGATGATGAGAGTGATTTTTTCTTGTTATTAGTAATTTGTATCATATTATCAATATAAAAGCCTTCAGGAAGATATTTGTTCATTAACTGAATAATATCTTCAGATTTTAGTTCTTTTTCTCCGGAAAAATTTATCGTAGCAGAAAGCATCTCACGATTTCCGGTAATGCCTAACGGCAGCGGATGTGCAAATTCCAATATGGGTTTTGGATTATAACCCCGGCTGAAAGCAAGCTTGATACCAGCCCGTTGAAAAGTTTTCTCAAACATCCGCATAACATGTATATGTGAGAAGTAGATTGCTTTTCCGATTTTACGGTATTGAATAAGGAATTTATATGTTTCAGGGGGTTCAGTATTTGAATCCTTCAAATTATTTTTAAAATACAATGAGTTCGAATTCTCAACTGCATTTATAGGATTTATACTTTTTGTATTACTACAAACCCCGCATTTATGATCACATTCTATGGAACAAACATTAGTTTCTTCAGAACGGGATGCTTTTAAATACTCGGTTTTGAGGTACGCTTTTGATGAAGCTAACTTTATTGAGTCCCAGGGAAGTTTTTCATCCAAATCTCTTTCGCGGCATATTTCTTCTTGAATATCCCAGTTGCTTGAGCAAATTATCTCTAACCATAGATCTTTATTCAGATAATCATCCCAGGCATCCAATCGTGCACCTTTACTGTACGCTGAATAAATTATAGCACCTACTCTCTCATCACCCCTGCTTATCATACCCTCTATAAATGATATATATGGATCATGATAATTAACTTTTATATTCCTATTAGCGGACATAATTGAGTTTTTCATGTTTCGTAAATGTATTAAAGCTTCTTCAGGATTCATAAGCGAGGCCCATTGAAATGAAGTATGTGGTTTGGGAATAAAAGTTCCAATATTAATATTTAACTGAATACGTGTTTCCTGCTTAATTCTACTGATAAATTTAGTTATCTCTGTTATTTCCTGATCCCTGTCCACAAAAGGAAGACCTGTCATAAAATAAAATTTTGCGAGCTTCCAACCTCTTTTTTTTGCTTCAAGTATTATATGAATAATTTTCTCTATTGGAACTTCCTTATTCATGCTTTTTTGCCACGCTGTAACAGGAGTCTCTATAGCAAAGGTTAATCCGCTCTTCCTTACAGAAGATAATTGATCCAATATTGAAAGAGTAAAACTATCTACTTTAAGCGAAGGGAGTGATAATGAAACATGCTTGTTTATGAATTCAACGTTTAATCTGGAAGTTATACCAAGAATATCAGGATGATCCCCAGATGAAAGAGAAGAAAGGGTTATATTCCTGTATCCAAACTCATTTACCATTTGATCTGCTATTTCCTGAATTTCTTCAATTGACCGCTGTCTGTATGGTTTGTATAGTTCGCCTGCATGACAAAACCTACAGCCGTTAGGGCAGCCTCTCATTATTTCAACAACACCATGATCCTGTACAGGTTTTAGTGTTGGGACTGTGTAATAATCAAATTTTGTCTGCCTGCTATCGGGAAAAGAACTATGTATAGAACGACAAACTTTTTTCTTGGATTTATGCCAAATGCAGTCATAACTACGAATATGTGCAATAATTGTATTACGATCTTTTAATACAGACTTCATTTCTTTTACAGATTTTAAAATTTCTGGAAAATCCGATTCTGCTTCCCCTATATATACAACATCAAGAAAATTACTGAATGGCAGGGGATTTGTTAAAGCAGGCCCGCCGGCAATAACAATAGGATGCTCATCAGTCCTATCCTTATCATGAATTGGAATACCACCGAGTTCCAGCACATTAAGGATATTTGTAGCACTAAGCTCATAGCCTACAGTAAAGCAAAGCATATCTAAACTATGTAAAGGAAGTCCTGTTTCAAGAGTATATAAAGGAATATTTCTGTCCTTTAATAATTCCTCAAAATCTGGGGCAGGGGCAAAAACCCGTTCACAGCAAACTCCTTCTAAGCGGTTCATTAAATCATAAAGAATTTTCATTGCATTATTTGACATACCGATTTCATAAAGATCCGGGAAACAAAGCCCTACTCTATAATCTTTTTTTTTAGGAATTATTGGTTTAAGCTGGAACTCTCCTCCGATATATCGTGCAGGCTGATCAACCAGCAGTAATGCATCTTTAAGATCATTTTCGGGGTTTATTTTCATTTTGATAATTTGTCCAGAGCATAGGTATTTTCAGAATTGTGTTCAAGGGATCTGTTCCACATTGTTCTTGCCTCAATGTAATTCCCTTTTTCGCCATGTATAATACCTAGATAGTAGTAAAGTGAACTTAATAAAAACGGAGAAGAAAGCTGGCTTTTCAATGAATTCAAAATATTAAGAGCACTATCATATTGTTTGTCAGAGTTGTAATCATTCACCAATAAAATATTAGAAATATATTTTTCCAACTCATTATCTGAGATACTTGAAGCGGCATTAAGATATTCAATTGTCTCTGCATGTAAATTTATTTTTTTAGATATTCTATATAAAAGTATTGTAAGTTGATAAGATGGGTTTTCAATTTCCGATAATTCAATTAAGGATTTTGCGAAGTCTCCTGAAAAGTAATAAGACAAACCAAGTATTATATGAATGTCCTTTTTAATAACAGTTCCTAAAGAAATAACCTTCTCGGCATGAAGAATTGCATTTTTATATTGCCCTAGTAAATAATTTGAAAGAGAAAGTATCAGATGCACTTCATTAAGTAAATTTATATCAGAAGATTCACTGTACAACAGTCTGAATCTTTCAAGAGAAGATAATGTTTGATTTAAATAATCAACGGATCCTGTTTCTCTGAAAAGATAATAAGCTGAAAACCCATAAAATAGTAAATTGTTCTTTGAGATATCTAATAAATTTTCATTATAATCAATTGAACTATAAATTTTTTCGTAATCTTTTTCGTTCCAAAGTAATTGAATTGTGGTTTTTGTAGTTGTTTCTGATGTAATAGTCGATTCCTGCCGGCAGCCAAAAATACTCATAACTATAAATATTAATGATAATGAGGAAAATATAAGATTATAAATTTTTTTAGCTGACAACATCTCTTTATTCATACAAATTTTAAAAATAACAGACATATAAGCCGGGTTCTGTTTTAGTGACCATCTATCTAGATATATTGTTACCAATATATTCCAGCAATCTACCCGCAGATAATGGGCGAACAACCCTTCTGCTGCTTGATTTTGCTCCTGATGAGGTTTGCCATGCCCTATCTGTTACCACACAGGCGGTGAGCTCTTACCTCACCTTTTCACCCTTACCTTCTCAGGCGGTATATTTTCTGTGGCACTTTCTGTGGCTGTAAGCCCCCGGGTATTATCCGGCATCATGTTCTATGGAGCCCGGACTTTCCTCCCGTAGGGTTACCCCTACCGGCGGTCACCAGTCTGTTAAACTATTTTACCTTTTAAATATCAAACTCATCAAGATCAACTAAATCAGAAAAGGCTACATCCTGTACATTATCAACTTTTTCTGAGGATGCCATGCTTTTAATAGAATCAAGAATTTCTTCAAAAAACAATATCCGACTGCAATATGGACAAAACATAAAATCATTTCCGATCCTGACATCGTTAACAAATTGTGTAGGAAGCTGCATATGGCACCCAGTACAAATATTCTCATGTATTGGGACTATACCTACACCGGCTTTGCTTTTAATGATACGCTCAAATTTGAAAAGAACTTCCTGATCAATATCTGGTATAAGTTCATTTTCATTTTTTTCAAGTTCATCAAGCTCATTCTTTTTCTCAGAAAGAATTTGTTCCATTTTTTCCTGTTCTGTTGATACTTCTTCTTCTTGAAGTTCCATGAGCTCTTCATGCTCTTCCAACTGAAATTTCAGGTCATCAAGGGTTTTTTCTTTATGAAGGATTGCTTTCCGTAATTGCTGCTCTTTTTCTGCAGCGTCGGTTATTTCTTTATCCAGTGCTTCATATTCTCGCTGTGTTGTTATCAAATCCATTTGTTTCTCATAATTTTCCCGTACATGCTCGGCTTCGTCAAGCCTGATTCTCAAACTTTTAAGTTCATCATTTGTACGTTTCAATCTCTCATTTTTTTCAAGATAGTTTTTCTTGCCTCGATTTAACAACTCAATTTTAGTTTCAAGTGTTTTTGGGATTTCCCTAATTTCATCCTGAATCAAATACTTTTGTGATAATACTACTTGTAACAATTTTAGTTTCTCAAAAATTTCCTGCATATATATTCTCCTGATTATACATAATCCTTTAATCTTCTGCTTCGTTTTGGATGACGTAGTCGACGAAGTGCCTTCGCCTCAATCTGTCTAATTCGTTCACGCGTGACTTCAAAGTATAATCCAACTTCCTCTAAAGTCAATGAATAACCATCTTCAAGTCCAAACCGCATTTTTAAGACCTCCTGCTCTCTGGGAGGAAGAGTAGTAAGTACATCCTGCAGTTGCTCCTGTAATAGTTTAAATGCAGTTTGTGTTGCGGGATTTTCCACATCTTTATCTTCGATGAAATCGCCGAGTAGAGAATCCTCTTCTTCTCCAATTGGAGTTTCCAGTGATATAGGCTCTCTGGCAACATTTTTAACGGCCTTCACTCTTTGCGGTGTCCAGCCAAGTCTTTCCGCTATCTCTTCATCTGTGGGTTCCCGGCCGTAAACCTGCATAAGTTGTCTTGATTCTCTGACAACTTTATTTATTTGCTCTATCATATGAACAGGAACGCGAATAGTTCGTGCTTGATCAGAAATAGATCTGGTTATAGCCTGACGAATCCACCATGTTGCATATGTAGAAAACTTATATCCTTTTCTATATTCAAACTTCTCAACTGCTTTTATTAAACCTATATTACCTTCCTGAACAAGATCAAA
>JAGLNY010000132.1 GCA_023139255.1 Spirochaetales bacterium | reverse complement strand
ATCTACATCGGAATGCCGGTAGAACCTATCAGCTTTGATATCGTAAAAGCCCAGACAAAAGAAATTACCATTGAAACGATATTCCGGTATGCCAATGTGTACGATCGTGCGGTCAAACTCATGGGTTCCGGACAAATTGACGTTAAGCCGCTGATAACCGAGAGGTACGATTTTGAAGACAGCGTCAAAGCCTACGATTATGCGGTAAATCCTGATCCGACATCAGTGAAAGTACAGATATTATTGTAAAATCTTTTTCATTTTCTCATACTCATTTTCGGATATTTCACCATTAGCAAATCTTGTTTTCAAAACTAATAAAGCTTCAGAAGAATTTTGCGGTGAGCGAAATCTCAAGATAAGAATTACCAGAATAGTTAAAAGAATTACACCAATTACTATTCCAATTATCCAGTCTGCGGTATGCCAACCCCAACTTGAATTCATAAAACCATTCGGGAAACGATTGAATCCTATCCCCATCATACCTATACCTCCCATCATCCAACCTCTCCCGCCATAATGCACTGAGGAGAGGTTTCCATCGTTGATAATATATTGATATCCCAGATCCCGGTGAGCAGAGCTGAGTTGTTCAGATCCTTCTCCGCCAAGCATAGCATCCATCCATTCATGATGCTCATCATCAGCTATCATTATTCCCATCACTGCATCTCCCAGTTCTTCCAGCAATTCCGGAGAAACCTTTGCAGGGGTTATCTCGCTCAGTGAGCCGGCGTTCTGTTCAAGAAAGATTTCGTTGATTATTTCGTCTAAATCTCTGCCGTGTGACCCGGATGCAGAAATAAAGATTGCTCCTGCAGCCATGAGAAATATACTAATAACCAGTATACGGTAAAAAACTTTCATATAAATTCCTCCAACGAGAATTAATTTTTCCATTCCGTCAAGATAAGTAACTTAAATATACCCCGGTATGGTATAATTAGAATACTGATTGGAAAAGCAATTGTCAATAAATAATAACTAAGATTTCCAAAAAACATAAAAATAAGCAATAAAACATAATATATTAAACAAATTTCCGATTAACCCTGATTAAGAAAGAAAGAGTTGACAAATATACCTTATGGGGGTATAAATATAAGTATGGATAGTAAAACTAATAAGTTGGTGGATAACAGACTTGCGAAAATTGAGGGGCAGGTGAAGGGACTTCGGAAAATGGTTACAGGGAATAGATATTGTATCGACATCCTGATACAAACATCTGCTGTTATATCCGCACTTAAACGGGTTGAGGATATGGTTATGGAACATCATTTGAATTCCTGTGTTGTATCTGCTATCAAAAGCAATGACGATGAGCAGCAAAGAGAAAAAATAACAGAGTTGATGGATGTGATATCCAAGTTTCGGAAACAGTGAGGGTGGGAAGTATATGAAAAAAAATAATGGATCAGCCCTAAAACAGTGGTGGAATCGTTATTTAGAGAGGTTGGCGAATGCAAACCAGAAATCGTTTGGTTCTCAACGGCTGGACTGTTGTGACTTGAATACTAATAAATCCAGAGAACAGCACGACAGCAGCCATTCTTCATGATATGCTATCAAATAGAGATATCATAAGGGGTGAAGGAGACAAGTATTGTCTGGTATTATGCTGCTTGCACGAGAAAAAACCAATCTACTAAAAGCGGAACAGGTGCTGACAGAAGCATTTGGGAAGGACCCGTTTTACGACTATATTTTTGGGGAAGAAGTCAGCAGCCGTAACAAAGTAAATCTTTTTCACCGTTTCTGCCTCAACTATGGGTTTAATTATGGAAAAGTATATGCTGTAAGCCCGAATATCGAAGGGGTGGCAATATGGTTACCGCAGAATCAATCTAAAATCAGTACAGGAAAGGCAATAAAATCCGGCGTATTATCCTTAAAGGGACTTTTGCCGGAAAAACCTGGAAAACGCTGGAAGTTCTTCAAACGCCTTATAGCGTACTCTGCCTATTCAACGCAGCTCCACGCAAAGTATGCACCTTTTCCGCATTGGTATCTGCTCACAATCGGTATCACTTCCGAATATAGAGAAAAAGGATATGGAAGCAAATTAATTCGTCCAATCCTCCAATCCCTCGATCAGCAAAAGATGCCCTGTTATCTGGAAACGCATAATCCCGCGAATCTCAAGCTCTATGAACATTATGGATTCAGCATTGTTGAGGAGAGAAAACTTCCAGGATCCGATCAACCGCATTGGGCTATGCTGAGGGATCCAAAACATTCAACGGAATAGTACTCTCATCACCAAGCCTGAGACCCGTAAACCCGGAACCTCTCAATAGTTTCCCGCAGCGTTCGATAGTCCCTCCGCGATTCATTATCGGTATCCTGCGCTGTCTCACGGGGATTCGAGCCGGTTTCTGCAGTAATAAGATTGGCACCCGACAGAATTATTGAAAAATGTTAGCAATAACTTTACCCTGTTTTCTGGATAAGTGTGATATCTATCACAGACATGATTAAAATTTGTTGTTATTTTTTGAGAAACTTACTATATCCGGGAGGGTAAATGACAACGACAATCATGATTATACTTGCTGCGGGGTTCCTGCTGTTCTCAATAATAAAAAGCAGGAAGAAAACAAAAAAAAGCGTGATGATTGCCAAACAGATGTTTTTAAATACGTTTATCGACGTTGCGGGAATCATGGCGCTGGTGGGCCTTGTACTGGCGCTGCTGCCTCCTGATCTTATAAAACAGCTTCTGGGTGGAGGGAGTAAAATCTTGAGTACCATCTTTGGCGCACTGATCGGGACAGTTACGATAATGCCGGCGTTTATTGCCTTTCCCTTATCAAAATCGCTCTATATGAGCGGCGCCTATCTTGTCACAATCGCTGCTTTTCTTACGACTTTAACCATGGTGGGAGTGGCAACATACCCGATAGAAGTCAGGCATTTTGGAAGGAAATTTACTCTAGTCAGAAACGGGATCAGTTTCGTGATGGCACTGGTAATTGCATTCGGGATGGGGATACTATTGTGAAAAAAATACTGAAAAAATACAAACTCATTCTTCTTGCTATCGTTTTATATGGGATCTTCTTTATATTCAAAAGAGATATCTTTTTTACAGCAATCAATATGACCGGGAGCTTTCTTCTCGAGATGCTGCAGGTGCTGCCGCCGGTTCTCGTCATTTCAGCACTAATTACAGTCTGGGTTCCCTCTGAGCTAATACGAAAGAGCCTTGGAAACAAATCCGGTATAAAAGGCAAACTGCTCTCTCTTGTCATCGGCTCTATCTCGGCAGGACCGATTTACGCAGCTTTTCCCGCTGTCCTGGTCCTGTTCAAAAAAGGAGCGAGCGTGTCCAATTTGGTTATCATCCTGAGTTCCTGGGCAGTTATCAAGGCTCCTATGGTCCTGGTGGAAATCAATTTTCTTGGACTCAGGTTTGCGTTGACCCGGGTTGCCTTAACAATTCCGGCGATTCTGGTTATGGGACATCTCGTAGAGAAGCTGGTGAAACGGGAAAATATTGGAGAGAAAACCGAGAACACCGCTAAATCTATTAAGGATATTGAATCCCGGCTTCCAAACCTGAACTGCGGAGCCTGTGATTACAGCGACTGCAGTTCATTCGCTGAAGGGGTATTCCAGGGGGAAACAACTATGAAGCAGTGTGTTGTTCTGCAAAAACAAATAAAAAGTGAGGTGAGTATAATTGGCCAAAAAACAGATTAGTAAAGATGTTCTGAGGATTATTACAGAGGTTCTGTCTCTGGTAATTATTATTATTCTTTTCCGAAACGGGAAGCTCCAGATATGGTTTGGGATATTCGCAGTGGGTGTCATAGTATCCTTTTTTGCGGGAAGGTTTTACTGCGGCTGGATATGTCCTATGGGAACTCTGTTCCGGCCGATTGGATGGATCTATAAAAAGCTCGGTATCAAACGTATAAAAACCCCGGGTTTTTTCAAGAAACCCTGGGTGCGGATTGTTTTTCTCCTTCTATTTGTTGCGGTGATGATCCTGACAAAGGTGCTGCAGATCAGGGTTAATTTCCTTCTCTATATGATTGCCTTCTCCGTCGCATTAACTCTGTTCTTTTCTGAAGATATGTGGCATCATCATATATGTCCTTTCGGTACCATACTATCGATTTCATCCAGGTTTTCGAAGAAAGGGATCACTATTGATGAGACTGCCTGCATAGCCTGCGGGAAATGTCAGAAAGTGTGCCCGTCACAATCAATTGTAACACTGGAGTCGAAGAAAAGAGCGAATATAGCTAAGGAGTGTCTTGTGTGTTATAAGTGTCAGGATGTCTGTCCTGCGAATACCTGTAACTACGAGACTCTATAAAGGGGATTGCGCTATAACTGAATATACACTTGAAGATTTTCCTGTTTTCAAGGATTTTGAACCTGGACTGATAGAGTTACTGAGAAAGCAGGGAAAAGTCAGCACATTAGTAAAAGAAGCTGTCGTCCATACTCAGATGGAAAAGTGTTCGTCTGTAGGTTTCATCTTGAAAGGAACCCTGCGAATGACAAAAGTTTTCTCTTCCGGGAAAGAGTTTGTCATACGTAATTTATCTTCCGGGGAGATGTTCGGGGAACTGGTCTGTTTCGCCGGAAACAACTATCCTTGTTGGATTGTAGCGACGGAAGACAGTACCATTTTTGAGATCCCAAGAGAGTCAATGTTAACCTTGCTCCAGGATAAGGATTTTCTGCGTGCCTTCATGAAAAGCATATCAAAAAAAAGTCTTCATCTAAATAATACAATCGAGCTTCTTTCCCTAAAAAAAGTGAATCAAAAAATTGCCTATAATCTTCTATCACGTTCCGAAGAGAAGGGATCTCGCGTTTTTGAGCTGGATGTTACCATAACCGGGTTGGCTGTCCAGGTAGGGAGTACGAGGGAAGCAGTCTCGAGATCGTTTTCAGAGCTGGAGTCTCTCGGGTGCATTAAGCGGGATGGAACTAACATAGAGATTGTGAATCACGAGGATCTGGAGAATATTATAACCGGCTAAAATTGAGGCAGGGACAAAGCAGGGGACGCGGAGGAGAAGGGTAGCAATGAGTGGAAAAATTACTTTTTTGGTAGATAATAGAGCTGAGAAGCCGTTCTTTTCTGAACACGGATTAGCAATGATGTTGGAAATCGGGGGGAAGCGATTGCTCTTTGATACAGGTCAGGGGAAGGTGCTTTTTCACAATGCTGAGAAATTAGGGATTTCTCTTTCCGGTTTGGATGCACTGATTCTCAGCCATGGACATTATGATCATGGTGGTAATCTGGCGAAAGTTCTATCCCTTAATCCAGCAATCCACTTTTTCGCACACCCGGACTGCCTGCTTCCCCGCTGGTCACTACAACCCGGAAAATCCCCAAAACAAATAGGTCTTTCCCAAGAGAATAAAGCAGCAATTATAAACCTCTCTTCTAGGCAGCTTCACTGGTGTGAAAAACCTGCAGAAATAATGCCGGGGGTGTGGATAACAGGTGCGGTACCGCGAAAGAGCTGCTTTGAAGATGTGGGAGGATCTTTTTACCAGGATGAAATCGGGAATATCCCTGATATGCTTTTTGATGATATATCTCTTTGGGTTGAAGGGGAGAGTGGGTGTACAGTTATATGCGGCTGCTGTCATTCCGGGGTGAAAAACACACTTGATCACATTGTTTCTCAATTGAATGGAATGCAGATCAATTCGCTTGTGGGGGGCTTTCATCTTTTACATGCGAAGAGTGAAAGAATCACGAAAACTATCTCCTGTATTAATGAAACCGGAATTAAGAGAGTTGTTCCTGCACACTGCACCGGTGATGCTGCGATGGTTCGACTAGAGAAAAATCTTGATGCTGAAGTCCAGCCTGGTATTGTAGGATTGCAGGTTGAGATTTGAGAAAAGATTGCTTTTTTCGGGGAAGATTTAACAATATTGATTAAGTCCGACAGGCTCCTAAAGTCATGTATTAATTAATGACCCAGCATACTTCTCCCGATAGAATTTCGGGGCGGTTCCATACTTCTGTTTGAACATCCGTGAAAAATAGAGAGAATCCCGGAATCCCGTGATATCGGCCACCTCCTGGACCTGCATCGTTGACTCTGCAAGAAGCTTTGCGGCTTGTATCAGTCTGAGCTGTAGGGTGTACCGGTGAGGAGGAGCATCAAACAGATTGTTCCAGAGTCTTCGGAACCTGGCAGGATGCATTCCATTCTCAGCCGCGATTGAATCTATATCCAGGGTTTCAGCAGGATTTAACCTTATATATGTTTCTGCCGCAAGGATTATCGCAAAATCTTCCTGTGTTTTCTCAATCATATTCCCTGTCAGACTTTCCTGGTAGGGATGATTTATAGTTGAAATAATTGTCTCATATGCCGAAAGATCGATGGTGTCGGCATATTGCTGATCTTGAAGGAGGTTGAGTGATTTTCCCAATAAGCGGATAGCAGCCCGGGTTTTTTTCAGGTTGCTGAAGTACCAGACAGGTGAGGATTGTCTGCCCGGAAACACATTCCCGTGTAAAAGTTTATCAGCCTCTTTACCAGCATAGATGAAAAACAGCTCCTCCCATGAGGATTCAGGACCATACTGTACATGGATACCAGGTTGTTGGGTGAGAACGCAAGGCGGTATAACCTGATACTCTTCCCCTTCAGCATAATAGGTACCATTACCGGACAAAATAATAGAGAAATTCCAGGAGGAGAATTCAGTACTGATCCAGTTATCTTTTTCCGGTAAATACCCGGCTGCATCAAGGGCAGGGAGTACGGAAAATTGACGTTTGAATGCCCCGGTATGAGAGGAGAATTGTTTCTTTTCCATCAATGCTTTTGTGTATAAATTATCCATATATTTGTTTCTATCATCCATTTACTTATGAATCAAGGTGTTTAATAATAGAAAATTGAAATATGCAGTTGTATGAATAATGCATGTAGAAGTTTACTAAGAGTTTGTGTGATGCAGGGGGATATATGAAAAAGCAAGTAATCGGGGTTGTAGGCTGCGGGAATATCAGCGATATCTATTTGGAAAATCTTACCGGGATATTTAAAGACCTTGTCGAAGTTAAATCCTGCACAGATTTGAGCAGGCAGCGGAGAGAGGAAAAAGCTGAGAAATATGGGGTGGAAGCAGTTGGCTCCCTTGAGGATATGCTGGCTGATCCGGAAATAGATATCATCCTGAACCTGACAACACCGCCGGTTCATGCCGGGGTTGATCTGGCTGCAGTGCAGGCAGGAAAGCATGTATTTTCAGAAAAACCACTGGCAGTTACTTTGGATGAAGCAGCATCTGTTCTTGGTGAGGCAAAACAAAAAGGTGTAAGAGTTGGTTGCGCGCCGGATACTTTTCTGGGCGCAGGTATTCAGACAGCCAGACACCTGATAGATGAAGGGGTAATCGGGGATGTGGTCTCTGTAAGTGCATGTATGGCATGCCATGGACATGAATCCTGGCACCCAAACCCGGAATTTTATTATCAAACCGGGGGCGGCCCCATGATGGATATGGGACCCTATTATCTTACAGCCCTGGTTAATCTTGCCGGCCCGATAACCCGTGTAGCGGGTATGGCAAACAAGGCTTTTGGGACGCGTATTATGACGAGTCCTGAGCGTAATGGGGATACTGTTGAAGTAGAGATAATGACACATGTTACCGGGGCTATAGAGTTTGCAGGTGGTGCTGCAGGGACGATCATAACCAGTTTTGATATCTGGAAATCAGATATTCCAAGAATAGAGGTGCATGGGACGAAGGGTTCTCTTTCTATTCCTGACCCGAATACTTTTGGAAAAGGCGGAAATGAACTCCTCTTATGTAAAGGGAGTTCAGGGGAGTGGGAAACAGTCCCGCTTACCGGATTTTCCTACGAAGAAAATTCCCGTGGTCTTGGGGTCGTTGATATGGCCCTGGCTATCGGGCAGGATAGACCACATAGAGCTTCCGGTGAATTAGCCGGGAATGTCCTGGAAGCTATGATCGGGTTTGAAATTGCAGCAGAATCCGGTAAATATTATGAGTTGTCAAAGCGGTTGAACATGAGACCGGCAGCAATGGTAAAAGGGATTAAAGCAGGAGCTCGCTGGAAATAGCTCTATTAAATAATAAGGAACAAATAATGAAAAAAGCGTTGATTTTTTGGGGTGGATGGGACGGACATGAGCCGGATAAAGTAGCTGCAATCTTTCAGGATATACTGGTCGATGCAGGTGTGGAAGTCGACATAACTGACTCACAAGAGATCCTTAATGATGCAGACCAGGTTGCCATGTATGACCTAATTGTCCCGGTGTGGACGATGGGAACTATTGAAAGTGAAAAAGTACAAGCAATTACCAGTGCAGTTGAGAATGGGACAGGGATTGCAGGATGCCACGGCGGGATGTGTGATGCGTTTCGGGATAGTGTGGATTGGCAGTTTATGACCGGTGGCAACTGGGTTGCCCATCCCGGGAATGACGGTACTAACTATCGGGTGCGGATAACGGATGGTGATCATCCTCTTGTCACCGGGATAACTGATTTTGATGTTGTCTCAGAGCAGTATTATCTGCATGTGGATCCTGCAGTTACGGTGCTGGCCACAACAAGATTCCCGGTAGCTTCCGGACCTCATGCAGTAAACGGTGAGGTTGATATGCCGGTAATCTGGACGAAGATGTGGGGAAAGGGAAAGGTTTATTACAATTCCCTTGGACACCATGCTGATATTTTTGATGACTATGAACCCCGGGAACTTATGAAACGGGGGCTGCTCTGGGCAATCAGGGATTAATAGTGACAAACCTTCACCTATGAGCCTGTCGGACTTAATCATTCTGGATCGATTTTCGCCCTTTCCACCAGCTATTGCGTTGGTAAAATGCTCGTATAACACGGTTATACTCCGCTTTTACCGCCTTATATCTAGTGGAAATCGTCAAAACTCGACTCAAAAGCCTTAAGTCCGACAGACTCCTATAATATCAGAATTATCAAAGCAGAAGACGGTTCAAACAAATGAGTTCACCATTTATTATCTCTTTTGGAACAATGCGTCCAAATCAGGTAGCTGTTTTGGTACAATCTGTCTAAAACAGGTTGCTATTTTGGAATAATATCTATATGATGTAAATATGTATAGAAAAACGATAGATTTTTTAAAAAAATGGTCTTCGGAAGAGGTCCCCAAACCCTTAATTCTCAGAGGAGCCAGGCAAGTAGGGAAAACTACTCTGGTACGAATGTTTTGTAGTGAATATAAAATTGATTTAGTAGAGATAAATTTCGAAAAAATTAAGTTAAAAGAGATAGAGGAATCTGAACATTTTTCAATTGAGAAAGTAATACAGGAAATTGAAATCAATAGCGGTAAAAAAATAACCATGAATTCTTGTCTGTTTCTAGACGAAATCCAGGCACAGCCTTTGGTATTAAACAGATTGAGGTATTTTTATGAAGACAAACCTGGTTTAAAAGTTATTGCCGCAGGTTCTCTTCTGGAAGTTGTACTAAATAATGAAGATTTTTCAATGCCTGTTGGTCGTGTAATTTATCATGAAATGGGTCCAATGACGTTTACTGAGTTCCTTATAGCTAAAGAAGAATATGTTTTTTTAGGGCAATTACAGAATTCAAATATTAATGATGTTTCAGTGGAAGCAGCACTAATTAAAGGTATTGATCTATTAAAAGAATATTATATTGTAGGAGGAATGCCGGAAGCTGTAAAAACGTATATTAATAATGGCACAATTGAAGATGTAAAAGAGATTCATCAATCGATAATTCAAACTTATCGGGATGATATTCCTAAATATACAAAAAGTGGACAGTGCAGTAATGTAAATGATCTTTTTGAGTATACAGCTGCTCACATTGGTGAAAAAGTTGTTTTTTCCGATGTCTCCAATACCCATTCAAGCCGGGTGAAAAAGGCAATTGATTTATTGTCAAAAGCAGGTGTTATATATAAAACAATTTACAACAGCTGTAATGGCCTCCCATTAAAAGCAGGTGAAGATGATAACATTTGTAAATTATTTTTCCTTGATATTGGTTTGTACAATACAATGATGGGTGTTAGATGGAGTGATATTTATCAACTGAATCCGGAACAGTTATTAACAAAAGG
>JAGLNY010000131.1 GCA_023139255.1 Spirochaetales bacterium | reverse complement strand
GGAGCTGCTGAAATTGATTTTATTATTGCTTATAACAGCCAAATCTTTCCTATTGAAGTCAAATCAGGTAAAACCGGAAAAATGAAATCCCTTTGGCAATATATTGCCAAAAAAAATGCTAAAAAGGCTATTCGTATGGATCTTAGCTATCGTAAGAACTATTTATCTGAAGTATCTCATAAAGTTCTTATTAATGGAGATATGATTGATGCCAAATGTCATTTACTTGCTATCCCGCTTTTCTGCGTTGAGTTTTTAGAAAATTTCCTTGAGAATGCTTGAGAAGACTTTTGAATTATCAGAAATTCACTTTCGGGGTCTCAACCAGGTTTGATATGAGATCGTACCTGCGCTGCAGTTCCAGATACTCTACAGGAAAAATGTCGGAAGAGTTAAGCAACTCCTTTTTTGAGAGAAGATGAGGAGTAATCCTGTATTCATGTAAAAAGATCCGAATGTGAACCGGTTCTTTCAAAAATTATTGTATCTTTGATTTTTTAAGATCCTTTTCAAATTATTTTGTATAAGAAGGTTTAAACATTTTATATTTCTAAATTGTCAAACATTTCTTTTGCGTTCTTACAAACAACGATTTCTTCATTCTTATCAGTTTTATCGAATGTTTCCATAGTTGTTTTTGTAATTTCTATCTTAATTTGATCATATATCACTTTAACTGTTTCGCAAAATCGCTTTACCATTCTTTAGCTAGCTTTTTCATATATAATTATACAAATTTTATTTCCTCGAACGTCTGATAATTCTGTATAATCGGTGAATAATCCTGAGAAGAGCGGCTTTCTCGTTTTTCGGAAGACCCTGAGGATTGTAGTAGTGGGTGAGAAGACCGGTAACCATCTCCTGCACCGATGCAGTATCCTCGTACAGCGATTGGGAAACTTTGTGTCCCCAAAACTGCCACCCGATTAACCCGGGTGTCGAAACGAACCGTTTTTTTGCTGTTCTCCTGACAAGCCGCTTTATGGAACGATTGATTTGTACATCGAGCGGGCGGATTCGGGGCAGAAAAATGTACAGGATAACTGCGAAGGAGACAGCCAGGAGAACAATAAGGAAAATCTCCCATTTCCCCGGGAAAAGCAATTTCCCGCTGCCGGAGATTTCTGCTTCCCCGGAGGGAGCGAGAACCCCAAAATATTCCAATTGCGTTCTGGTTGCCTCATCATCAGCTGTGAAGGCATTCAGGCTGTTCTCTGCAAGCCCGATCAATGGAGGAGTGACTTCCCAGGGCACCCAACCCCTGCCCTCAATAAAAACTTCCGGCCACTGGTGGGAGGAAAATCCGGTAATATGGGATGTCCCTAGTGTTCCAGGCATACCTCCCTGATACATAAATTGGTCATACATGTCCTGTTCCTCTTCTCTGGGGATGACAGTCATAAACCCCTTGGCAATCCGCACAGGGATATCATTCATCCTGGCCAAAATAGCTGCGGATGAAGAGAAATGAACACAGTATCCCTCTTTTGTCTCAAACAGGAAGTTTGCGATCGGGTCGGGATTTGCGGTAGTCTCAAGAGTATAGATGAACCCGTCTGTAAGGTATTTCCGGATATTACGAAGCGTTTCTCCATCAGTATCTCCCCGAAGTGTCTGCGACAACAGCGAAAAAGTTTTCATAGTATCAGAGGGCAGCTGCAGGGCACGGGAAAATTGTCCGGGATCCACAAGGCTGCCGTCAACTGCAATCGCACGATTAGTAAATAAGGTGACACTTTCTCCCTTTCCCAGAGGGATACCGTCAGGGGGTTCCACCATACTGTCTGACGGCAGAGGGTAGATATAATCCCCCGCACGAACAGCATAGGTATCCTGGGTAACAGGAATTTTCGGGAAAAGATCGGTAACTACCGTGAGAGAAATATCCTGATTTGTATTCAGTAAGGCTTGGGGCAATTCATCAATTGATTTCACCGGGTCAATTAATCTTACTGATTCATCAATAATCCAGGCAGTCCCATTAAAGAAGTATGAGATGTCTGTTTTTAGGTATAATCCGGTACCACGTTCAGCTTCAACAACAAAAAGCACATGACTGGTAAGGTAGGGGCGTGCGCCGGTAAAACGGCTGTTTGCGTATGGGTGCCCGTAACCGGGAACATTGTAGGTTAGGGGCAGATGAGGGAGGATGTTCAGGAGTGTAGTCCGGAGGATTCTGGATGCATTATCAACAACAGCGCTGCCTTTTGCGTTAGGATTTCTTATTGGCGGCAGCCATGATATTGCGGCAGAGAATGCAACTATAAGAAGCCCGTACTGTATTAACCGGCCCCTGCCGGGTTTCGGCAGCAGAATGAAGATATAGAGACCTAATAGGATGCAGAATGGTAAAATGGTAAAAATCCCGGGAAAGAGAATCAGCATTACCAGATTAACCAGGAGCAGCATGCTAACAAGTGCCTGGGATTTATGTTTCCACTGGAGAATCCAGGAGCAGCCCAGTGAGGCAAGGAAACCTATTGTAAAGGAGAATATGAATGAGACAATCCCGTTCGGCTTGCCGGTTATCAGCAGTTTGAACCATCCCTGATACATGGAGTCGGATATAATAATGATATACCCGGTTAAGAAAACAGCAGTAAGGGAATAGACACTGATCCTGAATATTGAGCATGAAGTTTTTACCCTGGGGGATTTCCCAAAACGCGCCTCTATACAGGCCGCAGCCAGAGGCAGCTCAAAAAGCAGCAGCAGAAAGTGGGATCCCGAGGCGTTGAGCAGGAAGTAGAGGATTTCGTAGACGATGACAGGTATCAGGAGAAGAATACACACGGCAGCTCCTCCTCTAACCTATGATTTGCGGTTATCTCTGTAATTCCGGTTCCCCTGAACTGGAGTTGAGCCATAAGTCTTTTAGCTTTTTTTAGTTTATGGATATTCATATCTTCTGTAATCGCAATTAATTGACCGCTAGGCTGGCTCAGCCAGAAGGCACTGTCCAGAAAAAGATAATCCGGAAGTGCGGATATAATATAAAGAGTGGAATCAGCGGGAATTTCCCTCAATTCAGAGGTGTCAGCTGCGTCAAACTCAAGCATCAAGGTAGAATTCAGTAACCGGTTAATCTCATCCTCTGAGATAATTTTCTTGCTTTCCCATCCCGGAAATCCATGAACTGTAACTTGCTGTCCGGAACGGAATGCCGAATTTACCAGCGCCAGTGATGCTTCAATAGCAGTATCCTCACATAATGGAGTTCTGCCTACAGGTCTCCGGTCCAGGAAAATATGAATGCCTGCCCCGCCCCTGGTGTCAAAATCCATGAGTAAAGGTCTTCCCAGCTGGGAAAATCGCGACCAGCTGATAAAACGGGTATTTTCCCCCTCACGGTACTCTTTTAAGCTGGAAAAAGTATGAAATTCCCCCTTTTCCCCGGTCAGGGTGGCTGCCTGCCCCTCCGTTGGCTGATGTTTCTGGAGCGGGTGGTCCTGAAGCCCGATAAGACGTGGATACACATAGAATGTTTTAGCCCAGATTGGCAGATCAAGGGTGATCAGACCGGTAAACCCTGTTATAGAAAGTCTTGAGAGTCCCATAATATAGACGCCCCGCAGTTCTGCATAGATTTCACGGAAAAACGGGTGGCGTGACATCGGTCTGATGCTGAAATGCTGATTCGGGAGGACTTGTTTATCCCGTTGGTGAATCCTTGTAAACTCCACAGTAACAGAAGGGACAGGAATGATACCCCAACCGCTGACATTCAGGTCGTACTGCACTATCTCCCCTTTCTGAACGTGCTTATGGGTGAATGTCTGGGAATATCTCAGGGAAAAACGGTTGATAAGGAGCATCAGAAAATCAAGGCTGAGAATGATGATCCAGAATCGTAATGCCCGAATATAGATTCCCCCGAAATATCGTGATGTAAGATACAGAAGTAAGGTTATGATAAGGAACGGGAGCAGTACTTTTATCTCTATCCTGGCCGGGGTTTTCATGAGTTGTTTACTGGTATGGGATTTGAACCCGGGAGACCACCTGGTTTATGAAGTAACTCATAGGTCTCCCTTCACTGCGGGCTTCCGGGGTAAGTATCAGCCGGTGCCGCAATACCGGTTCTGCCGCGGAAAGGATATCCTCCGGGATCAGGAAGCTGCGCTTTCCGAGAAGAGCACTGCATTGTGCCAGGCGGATGAGATGTTGAAGTCCCCTGGTACTTAATCCAGCCTGGAAGTGCTCGGAGGTTCTTGTTTCCTGACCTATAGTGACGGCATATGCAAGGACTTTCTGCTCAATCTGTACTGAACGTATCAGTTTCCTGATTTCCAGTATGCGTTGTGCGGTTATTACCGGGGCAACCCTGTCAACAGCCTCCGAATCCTTATAGGTATCAAGGATTAAGGTCTCTGTTTGGCTGTCTGGGTATCCGGGGGTTATGCTGATCCCGAATCTGTCCAGCTGGGATTCCGGCAGTTTGTACGTTCCTGCATACCAAAAGGGGTTTTGCGCTGCTGCCACAAAAAATGGTGACGGTAGAGGGTAGCGAATCCCATCCACGGTTACCGCCTCTTCCTGCATGGCTTCCAGGAGTGCTGATTGAGTTCGCGCAGGAGCCCTGTTCAGTTCGTCAGCAAGGATGAACTGATGCATAATTGGGCCTTCCCGGAATATAAACTCACGTTTTATCGGATCCCAGATTGTCATTCCGGTAATATCTCCGGGCAGCAGGTCCGGGGTGAACTGGATACGTCCATAATCAAGATTGCTGGCTTTTGCCAGGCAGCGCAGCAGTGTTGTTTTTCCGACTCCTGACACATCCTCTATCAAGGTATGCAGACCGGATACCAGGGCTTTGACCATGAGTGTAACAACAGCCGGTTTTCCGAGGTATCCTTTTGCAATTTCCCCGATCAACTCCTGCATTGATGCTGCAGCCAATTCGTAATCTGTTTGGTTTTCATTATTCATAATGGTGAAATTATATCATGGTTTTTCGATATACATTCATTCAAATTGAAAACTTCAGGATACTTTCACTAAGCAGCAAGTATTCACTGCAGCTGCTCATTTTCCCGGATTAAGGATCATAAACTGTTCTGCAGACTTGAGGTCTTTCCACTGATCCAGGATATCAAAAATAACAGCAGTGCACGTATGCATATAGATTTCCTGTTGTACAAGAAAAGATGCGTATTCACTTATACCGGGGTTATGTGCAAAAAGCAGTACAGTTTTTTTGTTTGTGGGAATTGATGCAGCAACAGTGATGAAATCCGAAACTTCTCCCTGGTAGAGAGCTGGTATTTCCTCAATTTTCTCCCGGGGTATTGCAAAACTATCGGCCAATATCTGTGCTGTGCATAAGGTTCTCTTTGCGGGACTTGAAAGAAGTAAATCAGGTTTATAACCCAAATGCCTGATTTTCATTGCTATACTGGAAGCCTCTTTCTGCCCCCTTTTTTTCAACGGCCGTTCAAAATCAGTAATATCAGATTGTGACCAGTCCGATTTTGCATGACGGATGAGAATCAATGTTTTCAGACGGCTACCTCCCCTGCGGTTGTTGAATTTTTCCACAAGTACAGCAGGAACAATACGCTTAATATAATCGGCAGAATACTGCCGGCTGCAGTATAGGAGAGTTCATATCTGACAAGCATTACCGGAAGTATCAATGGGAGGATGAATAAAAAGATGTCACTGGTGCTATGCCCAAAATATTTTAGCTTCATTTAATCTGTTTTAGGATATTTTTCCTTTAATGTCAAAGCGTTTATGTAGTAGAATTTATGAATTGACATGAACCATAGGGGAGTTTCAAATATGAAAATATTAATAGTTCACGATTCAAGATATGGCAATGGGGAAAAAGTTGCTGAAACACTGAAGGATGTACTTGGGAAAACTACTTCTTTAGTGAAAGTTGGACATGTACGGAACCTTGAATCCCTACCGCCGCCTGAAGATGTGCCTGATTTGGTAATTGTGGGTGCGGCAGTCCGGATGTTCCAGGTAAGCAGGGCATCCAGGAAATGGTTGAAAAAACTGGACAAAAGTGTTGGGAAAAGTGGTGCTGCTGTTGTGTTCGGTGCAGTTTTTCTCACTCACATGCTGAAAGAAAAATCAATTCAGGGTTATGGACGCCGATACCTGCGATGTATGCAGAAAATGAAAAATCTTGACTATGTATTCCCGGAATGGTTGTCAGGGCAGGTTGAGGGACAGGAAGGCCCTCTTATGGAACACGTTCTTCCGAAAACAGAAAAATTTGCTGCGGATCTTGAAAAGTGGATGAAGGAAATCAAAATAT
>JAGLNY010000130.1 GCA_023139255.1 Spirochaetales bacterium | reverse complement strand
GGCCAAACAATTTTTTGTCCGGCATCGGAAATCAGATACTGGATAATTGTTGCTTTTGTTACCGCCTCTTCAATAGGAAAAAGGGTTTCACCAACTACCCATCCGTCACCAATTGCTTTGTCCCACTCTCTTTTGAACTTGGGGGATTGACCGATAATAACTTTAAACCCATTATCCCGCATATTCAGGGCCTGGGCCGGTCCCTGTACGCCATAACCAATAACAGCAATTATTTCATCTTTTAATACTTCCAGTGCTTTTCCTACCGGAAATTCTTCACGCATAACTACAGTTTCTTCTACTCCGCCAAAATTTATTTTTGCCATTTCATACTCCTTGATATTTAGATAACTGAGGTTCATTAATAATTACCAAGCCAAAAGTAATAGTCTTTTGGCCTTTGAAATTGCCTCAACGACCTAATGTATATTTCCTATTATGCACCATTTTGAGTGTTGAATAAAGTGTTACTTTCGCTATATAGTGTTGTGAGAAACGCAACGTGGAAGTAATATGAATTTTCATGAATTAAGGTTATTTAAACATCTGGCAGGAACTCTGCATTTTGGTAAAACCAGCAGAGCCTGCAACATCAGCCCCTCAGCATTGAGCCGTACAATTGTCCGCCTTGAAGAAGAAGTGGGTTTTAAACTGTTTTACCGCGACAACCGCAGTGTGGAGCTGACAGATACCGGTAAGATGTTTCGTCGCTTTGTCCAGGAGTCTTTGGATAATTGGGCGCAATTTTGCGACTCTGCCAGATCGCAGGAACAGGTTTTACAGGGGGAGATTTCGATATATTGCTCAGTAACTGCCTCTTATAGTGTACTATCCGAGTTATTCGCCCGTTTCCGCCAATTATATCCAAAAATTCACATTAAATTACAGACCGGTGCAGCAGCGCGTGCTATCGGGATGATTACCGAAGGGACCATCGACATTACCGCAGCTGCCAAACCTGACAAACTGGCCGACAACCTATGTTTTAAAACTATTACCACCACCGACTTGGTATTTATCGCACCGGTTGTTCCTTGTGAAACTGCTGAAATAGTGAAGAGTGGAAAACTTGATTGGGAACGACTGCCGATGGTGCTTTCAGAGCAGGGACTTTCCCGTAAGCGGGTAAACTCCTGGTTCCGGGAAAAGGGGCTGAAACCTGATATTTATGCCGAAGTTTCGGGTCATGAGGCTATTCTGGCCATGGTCAGACTTGGATGCGGGGTTGGAGTTGTGCCTCGTCTTGTTCTGGAGAAAAGTAGTTTTGCAGCAGAAATTACGGTGCTGGATATCACTCCCCGGCTGCAGCCATATACGGTGGGATTATGTTTATCTGCCAAAAGGCTGGCTTCCCCTCTGGTACGTGCTTTTTGGGATATTGTTGACACTGAAGAATCGTCCTCCGGCAAGTGAAATACAGCATTTATTAACACTTTATGTTATTTATATATTGACAAAATTCCCCTTCCACCTGAAAATGAAACAAGTCTGACAGATCAGGGAGATTATGATGAGCATAAATGAAAAATATATAACCGGAAAATCAATTTTTACAAACAAATCCCTGAAAGTGGGAATCACTGGAGGAATAGTTACCTCCGTTGCAGAAACAAAAAAATGCCTCAACACTTTGTCACCAGGCTTCATGGATATCCAGATCAACGGATACAATAAAAAGGATTATTCGTCAGACCTGAACAGTACACAAATTACTGAACTGATCCATGATATTGCGAAGAGCGGCACAACCAGACATTTCCCGACCATAATATCCAATCCGGAATTCCGGATTCTCAGCAGCATCCGGAATATTATAAAAGCCCGAAAATCATCCCCGCTGGTGGAGTACGCTCTCTCGGGAATCCATATTGAAGGTCCATTTATTTCCCTGGAAGAGGGAGCCAGGGGCGCTCATAACCCGAAATATATACGGCAGGCAGACTTTGCCGAATTTCTCCGATGGCAGGAGGCTGCCGAGGGAATTATACGGATCGTCACAGTTTCACCGGAAAATGAAGAATCTCTCGCATTCATCAGAAAAATAACCGGGACAGGAGTCATTGCAGCAATTGGTCATACTAATGTTTCAGCCGAAATGATTGAAAAGGCTGTGGAAGCAGGGGCACGATTATCTACTCACCTTGGGAACGGTTGCCAGGCATTCATTCCCCGTTTGAAAAATTTTATATGGAGGCAGCTAAGTGATGACAGGCTTGCAGCCAGTATTATCGCAGACGGGTTTCATCTCCCTCCATATGTTCTCCAATGCTTTTCCAGATGCAAAGGGACGGAAAACACAATTTTGACAAGTGATGTTGCCGCTTTGGCCGGCAGCAAGCCGGGGCTGTACAAATGGGGAGATATGGATATTGAGATTTTTGAAGATGGGCATATGGGGCTGCACAATACAGCAAACCTCGCCGGCGCAGCCTGTCTGCTGGATACATGCATCAGCTATCTGACTCAGCATACACATTTCTCTCTCCAGGACAGCATTCAATGTGCCGCTGTGAATCCCCGAAAACTGACGGGCTTGCAGCAGTGTTGGGATTCAGAACCTGTTATAGGAGAGAAAGCCGACTTTACGTCATTCACCATGGTTGATGGAACTATGAAAATTGATAGAACCATTAGTTTTGATTATGACTCGTCAATAATTTCTACATAATCGGTGTAAAACCAATCAAACATATCTCTCCGCAGCTTCGCCATGTAGGGTTGCCCCTCTTCTTTCCGTTTCAAATTGTAGAAAACAACCCCTTCCGCCATCATTTTATTGGCAGGGTCGCCTTTCTTATTGGATATCTTCTGAAAGAAAAGAGAAAAAAGGTGGTCTTTAAACCAACTGGACCAATTTTCATACGTCCTCTCAAATTTTTCAAAGGACTTGTAACGAAGCTGGGAATAAGAACGCTCGAAGGGAAACCACAAATGATGCTCAAGTTTATACGGGTTTCCCTGAAACTTCGGCCCAAGCAGTTCACCAGCCTGCTCGCCATCGCTATTAACGTAACCCTTCATTGATGCCTGAATAATTCCATCCATAATATAGAGATTGACACCCGGTTTGATTGTAAGCGGATTTATGTAATTCATACGATTCTGAACCGTGATAATTTCACTCTTCTCAATCAGAATCTTCACATTGGAGCCATCGACTTTTTCAACAGCAAACGTGCCTGGATCATCAAATACCCATTCGTAACCAGGATTAATCTTATTTATAGCAAGATATACTTCCGGGGATCGTAAATTGACTCTTCTTCCATTCTTTTTAAACGACTCTTTATCCACTTTAAAAGTTTGCCTGATAAAAGGACACTCAATTTTCGGGAAATCTGTTAACATTGATTCCTGGTTAGTTTTCATGGGTGTATTATACTATATCATTATTATACTGCCCACTGCTTACCGATGGATTCCCGAAATACCATCATACAAATCAAGGGGTTCATGGGAAACGATGTCGGCATCCGTATTGCCAAGTTTTTCGGCACCATGCCATCCCCAGGCAACCCCGACAGTAATACAACCCGCTTTATTCCCCTCCAGAATATCACCAACCGTATCACCTACATAGTAGGGCGTATACTTCGGGTTTTTCTTCACGACACGGGCAATCTTATCTATCTTGCTAGTTCCACTATCTGCACCAAGAACATCAGAGAACATATCAAGCCCGCGGCTTGCCAAATATTCTTCAACAACACTGCTGATACTGCTTGTAATAACATACAGAAGGCATCCCTCCTGCTTCAGCTTACACAAGACCTCAGTAAGTCCATCAAAGATACTGCAGTTATTAAGCTTCCCGCAAAGTTCTTTACCAAGCAGTCTCTGAACTTTTTGGATAGTGCTCTCGTCTATGCAGTCATACGCCAGACTTTCATACAGGTTATTGTCAAAAAGCCCAAGGAAGCACTCAAGTGAATCATATTTCGTTATTCCCACCTCATGACAACCAGCAGTAAAACTACGGTGAAACAGATTCAATGTGTCACAGATTGTGCCGTCAAAATCAAACATTATCAATTTTTTCATTCTACATTTCGCTTTTCAGCTCCTCCAGGACCTTCCAGCACTGCAGCTGCATACGGGGCATATGGAAAGGACCCTTCCAGAGATTGCCTTTTAAGGGTACGGAAACACGTCCATCCCGATGCAGATACCCGTACCACTCGCCGTATTCAGGATCGGGAAAATGTTTATAGGTCCACTCATGGATTTTCTGATGCCATCGGGCATACTTTTCATCCCCAGTTAACTGGTAAGCCATGAGTGTTGCTATTATGGTTTCATTCTGGGGCCACCAGAATTTCATATCATGCCAGTACTCCTGCACCGGCAGACCTTTGACATCCCTGAAATAGATGATACCGCCGTATTTCTCATCCCAGCCCCATTTCCACATCCAGTCCAGAATGGTTGTTCCCAGCTTTATCAGCCGGGGATCGTTGTTTCGGTATTTAGCTTCCTGCAATATGAACCATGCTATCTCAATAGAATGGCCGGGAGTTATCATACGACCATCGAAATGATCGATAAACTCACCATCGGTACCGACAGTCTCCATTACGGCTTCAAACTCCGGTTTAATAAAGTATTGCTCAACATCTGCTATACATTGATCTATCTTCTCTGTATAAAAAGATGGATTATCAACCACATCACGAAGAATCTGGGCTGTAACGATCATAATCATGGGAATGGCAAGAGCTCTCCCGCCCCTGTTTTCAACATAATTTTTCGGGGGAATCAACCCGGGAGTTGTGAGATATCGATCGACCAGGGCAAACAGGTCAATGGCCTCCTGTTTTGCCTGCTCCTCTCCGGAAGCTTTCGCATAGGCGGCCAGTGCGGCAACACCGAAGGTTTCCGTAAAAAGATACCGTCGTTTCCGGATAGGCCGTCCATTCCTGGTCAGGAAGAAGAACATCCTGCCGTCATCATCAAAGCAATAGCGTCGGATAAAGTCGATACCGTGTTTTGCCAGCTCCAACCACTCTTCACGCTGTTCAACCGTATTGTAAAGATGAGCCAGCAGCCAGGTGAAACGCCCCTGCTGCCATATCCCTTTATCGGTATCAATAAGGGTTCCATCGCGATTAAGTGACATCATAAACCCGCCATGTTCCCGATCTACACAATTTTCTGTCCAGAAAGGCAGCGTATCATTCAGCAGCCCGTCACGATATACCGTTATCAATTCATCAATACGTTTTTTGTTTAGAATCATTTTTCATACTCCTTTTTCTAGGCAGCTTTCATCTTTGATCAAGTATAAGCAAGATAAACAAATCTGCATATAAAAAATGTAATTATTTGATATTTCGATGTGCTTTATTTACTAATACCTGTAAACATGAAGCTGAGTAACATGGGGCATGAAAGGTATCAATACCCCAAGATCATTTAGTTACTGATGGCTGCATATATTTTCCTCTCTCTACATCAAACTGAGATTATTCTCTTCAATGTCTGCGCATCATCATAAAAATTTTCAACAGAGTCATCTTTTACAAACTCAAGCAGAGCCCATCTTTCACCATCAATTGTGGAAATTATCTTAAAATACTCTTTCCAAAGGTTTTCACCTTCCGAGAGTTTTTTCCGGTCCCTGGAACCGGAATCCCAGTAAAAAACATGAATATGCTGAAGGTAATCCTTAATCAGGTCAATCCCTTCAAGGCACTTCTCCCTGGTCATTCCTACAGGAGGCTGCCAATAGGAGAAAACCGATGGACAATCTATATCTTTCATCAGTTTCAGCGAAGATGCATTCGTATCTGTAAGCGTACCGTCGTGATATTCAAACGCAAGTTTTATACCGGCATCCTTACACATATTCCCCGCTTTCCGGATATCCCTCACCATCCGGTTGTAATACTCGGGGGAACATTCACCCGACCGCAGCCTGCCCGCCCAAACCCTGATTAACGGGGCCTTTAATGCTATGGCAGTATGCAGCACCTCTTCAAACGTAAAATCATCATCATCAAACCGGTAATAGGAACCGTATGCCGCAACTTCCAGCCCGGTGTCCCGTGTTTTCTTACCAACACTTTCAGCTTCCTGAATATCTCCATGGGGAACATGGATATCCCCTCCCCATTCAATTCCTTCAATTCCGGCTTTTACCGAGGTCTCCAGTATTTCCTCAACAGTCAGATTCCTGAAAGTTATTGATACAAGTCCTGTTTTTATCACTTGTAAATCTCCCTGTCTTTGTATTTCTGCCACACAGTTTCAAACCATAATTCACTTTCTGGTATATCTCTCCTGTCTATCCAGGAATTTGATACCGAACCTGTCCGATCAATCAGGGTTTGCTGTATTTTGTCCCTGAACAATCTGTTTTCCGGAATCATGCACCATTCATCATCGAGTGATTCGTCTACCTTCTCACCCGACCGGTCGATTATCAAGGCTGAACCACGGCTTCCGGTTCCTGACTCTACTGAAAACAAGATCGCTTCCAGATAAACCAAATGGGAGAAACAAAGCTGCCTGTTCCTGAAATATTCCCGCTTCTCTTTTCCCGAACCAATAAAGGATCCCTCTGTATCTACTCGTTTTACCTGCTCCCGGGCATCAGCAATTGCCTTTTTCAACTTATCAGAGGTTCTGATGAAGGCACCGGATTCTGACATTCTTTTCTGGAAAATCCTTCGTTCTTCTTTCCAGTTGTTTTTTGAAGATTTTGCCAGTGTCAGGGTTGATTCTATGCACAGGAGTCTTTTTTCAACCTCTTCCTCAAATAGCGTAACATCGAGATCAGCCCCGGAATATATTACACTGATATATTCTGCGGCCCGGTATCCCCCGACCTGTCCGCTGTTGAGTGCAGATCCGCCGGGTCTGTAGACACCATGAGAGCCATTCACCTCACCGACAGGAAACAGGTGTCTGATGTTTTCAGATTGCCACCATATATCTGCAGCAAGACCGCCGTTGTTATGTTGAGAACACACCGCTATTTCCAGTAGATCAGTTTCAAGATCAATATTATTATCCAGGTATAGGGTGAGTGCCCCGGGATTCATCTTTTTCAGTCTCTCTATGGGAGTACCAAGTAGAGCATCCGATTTTTCAAGATAGATCCGGGCTTCATCGGATAAACCTGCAAATGAGAATCCTTTTGGGTTATCGGTAAAGTCGAGATAAACTTTTCTCCCTTTAATCACCGTTTCAATATAGACAAGGATATCAATGATTGAAGATCCTCCTACAGCCTTTGCAGCATCAAAAGGCCATTGGTATCCTTTAAGGAAAACCATGGAGTGAAGCCTGCCCGGGTCATCGAAATAACCAGACAGAAACTCTTTTTCATTCTCTTTATGTTCCGGGTCCCTGCTGATGAATCGCGGGATCACCTGCATATAGGTTCCGGAAACGTTCCATCTATACGCGGTCGATGCCAACCCGAACTGACTTAACGGGAGATTCCTTGCTGCTGCTCCCTCCCTTAACGCCAACCCTATGGCTCCTGTATGACAGCCGGGATAGACACTTTTATCATAGATTCCAGCAGGTCCTCCCACGGCAAAAATCACATTCTCCGCCCGGTATATTTCAATCCGGTCATCTTCCCCAATGGCGATGGCTCCGGCTGCCCGACGCCCCTCTTTTTCTTCAACTGTTATCAACTCTATAACATCCCTGTTTTCCAGGACCGGGATACCCGCTTGTTTGACTGCCTTTATCAGGGCACGGCACATCTCTCTCGATGTATAGGGACCGATAGACGTTGCTCTCCGGGCAGGACCATGATCTGTTTTATATCCTATATATTGCCCATAGGCATCGGTAGGAAAGGGAACACCCAGATCCACCAGATGCATAAATGCCCTGAGGGATACTACGGATTCGACAAGGGCAATATCTCCGTGAGTTCCTCCCCCCTCATAATAAACCCGGGCCATAGATACCGGGCTGTCATTGAA
>JAGLNY010000013.1 GCA_023139255.1 Spirochaetales bacterium | reverse complement strand
ACAAAAAAACAAGAAAACAAGAAAATATTTAAATTAACTTGACAACTTTGCAAACGTTTCCTATAATTACTAATATCTTTCAATCAGGGGACTGCATGAGAGCGACAATAAAGGATATTGCGGCAAAGGCGAACATATCTTACTCAACAGTTTCGAGGGCACTGAACAATAAATATGGTGTAAATCCACGTACCCGGGAAAAAGTTCTTCGTATTGCCGACGAAATTAATTATCTCCCCAATGCTATAGCCAGAGGTCTTGTCAGCAAGCAAACAAATACTATAGGACTCGTAATTCCCGATATTCGCAATCCTTTCTTTCCTGAAGTTGCAAGTGGAATCGGAGAATCCGCCGCCGAAAATGGGTACAACGTGTTTCTTTGCGATTCCAACTGGTCAAAAGACAGAGAAGAACAGTACATAAAACTGCTCGCTGAGAGAAGGGTTGATGGTCTGATTGTCGCGCCTATAGGGGATTCCATTGATGGGTTGAAGACAATTATTGAAGGCATGCTCCCGGTGGTTTATGTCAGTAGGGCACCTGTTAATACGAATCATAGCTATGTAGCCATTGATAACGTCAGGGGAGGGTTTTTAGCTACAAAACACCTTATTGAAAACGGTTATGAGCCTATTGGGTTTATTGGCGCCACTGAAGATTCAGTCACATCCAATGAAAGATACATGGGATATCAAAGAGCTTTTGAACAATACAGCATCCCGATTGACAATAAGTTCATTAGGAACGGGGATTTTAAACAGAAATCCGGCTACGATATTATGCAGAAAATGATTAAAGACGGCACTTCTCCCAGAGCCCTGTTTGCAGTGAATGATCTCTTTGCCCTGGGAGCAATTCAGGCAATAAAAGATGCAGGCCTAAGAGTACCTGGGGACATCGCGGTTGTTGGCTTTGATGACATTCCGGTTGCGTCTCTTCAGGAAGTTCAGCTAACAACCATTCTTCAGCCTAAATTTCAGATGGGGAGAATTGCATTTGAGATGCTTCTTGAAGCAATCGAATCGGGTAAAAAAGATCATTCTGGAAAAAACGGAAGAAAGGTGATACTTGAGCCCGAGCTGATTGTAAGGAAGAGCAGCAGATAAAAATGGATCTGGATTCTATCTTTTACGAAGAGTCCTGAACCGTCATGAGAAACAAGTGTTTACAGACACACGGTTGTAAACGTTTGCAATATATTATAAGGAGACATTATATGGAAGGAAAAATGAAAGCTGTTAGGCTCTATGCTGATTGGGAGCCCAAATCTGATTTCAAACTCGGTCCAAAAGATGTGGACAAAAAACAGACATACCTGGGAAGTAAGGCCTGGAGAAATCCGCATATACAGATTGAAGAGGTTGATATTCCTAAACCCGGCCCCGGTGAGGTACTGATCGAGGTGAAACAATGCGGTATCTGCGGCAGCGATGTGCATATGGCACAACCGGATGATGATGGGTATATCTGGTATCCTGGACTAACCGGATTTCCTTGTACTCTCGGACATGAACTCTCGGGAATAATCAGGGAAGTCGGTCCCGGGGCTATGGATAAGGAATCAAATAAGCCTTTTAAGGGGGGCGAAATAGTCTGCGCCGAGGAAATGTTGTGGTGTGGAAGCTGCAAACCCTGTGCGGATGGATATCCCAATCACTGTGAACGGCTGGATGAAATCGGATTTAACATTGATGGGGCTTTTGCAAAATACATCGTTCTGCCGGACAAGGTTCTCTGGAGTCTTGAACCTCTTAGAGGGAAATACACTGAAGAAGAAATTTATAAACTGGGTAGTATGGTAGAACCTACTTCTGTGGCTTATAACGCTGTAATCGAAAGAGCCGGCGGTATACGGCCCGGTGATAATGTTGTTATATGCGGCAGCGGCCCTGTCGGAATGGCTGCTATAGCAGTTCTGAAAAAAGCCGGAGCAGCTAAAGTTATTCTCTCTGAACCGGAAGAAACACGCAGAAAACTCGGTGTAGAAATGGGTGCCGATTTTGTTATCAATCCTGCAAAAGAAGATTTTGCGGAAAGAGTTCTTGAGATAACAAACGGAATGGGCGCGTCTCTGTTTCTGGAAGCAACAGGATTACCTACAATTGTATATCCCGGTATAGAAAAGGTAATCTGGGAAGGAAAAACACTTAATTCCACAATCGTCGTTGTTGCCAGGGCAGAAGCAACAATGCCGGTAACCGGGGAAGTTCTCCAGGTACGCCGTGCAAACATCGTCGGTGCTCAGGGTCATTCCGGACATGGTACATTCCCAAGGGTTATCGAGGCTATGGCATCCGGTATGAATATGCTCCCCATGATGACAAAGGTTATCTCTCTTGATGAGGTCCCCGAAAACATAGTCATGCTGAGGACAGATCGCGTGGAATGCAAAATAAGCTGCAAAATGTAGTTGAATAAGAATTTATAGGAGGAATTATTATGATTAAAGGTGATTTTAAGTTTCTTGAAACCGGACACCCAATGATAGTGTTCGAAGATTCTGCGGTCGGAAGGCTTAAAAAGAGTGTTTTCGATGCAAGCGAAGAGGAAGTGGATAAAATACTGGCTGAGTATGAAATACCTTCCGATTCAGAACTGGGAAAGCCCGGCTGCTATATTCAGACTACTCCCAGAGCCGCGGCAGTAGAAAAAAGAAGAAAAAATGATATAG
>JAGLNY010000129.1 GCA_023139255.1 Spirochaetales bacterium | reverse complement strand
AAACTGATATTGTCATCTATAAAGAGTATGTGCTCAACTGGTACATCAATTGCGGAAAGAGCTGTCTTGTAGGATACAAGTGACGGTTTGTTATGAAAATTATAATCCCTTATATCGAATATCCGTTCAAATTCATGACTGATTCCGAGTGCTGCAAGGATCCTTTCAGCGTGTTCCCTGACTGCGTTTGTGAGGATGGAGCGGGGAATAGAGATTCTTTTAAGCATCGCACACAGCTCCGGATTTGGTGAAATATACTTTCCTATATCTTTCATATGTATCCATTCAAGATAATCTTCTATATCAGTAAGGCCATGCTCGGCGATAAGCCAGGAAACAGTTGTTCCATGTTCCAGAAAGCCCTCAGCTCTCAGTTTGTCTGCCTCATTTTTGTTGATTCCCAGGAATTTTGCTACATATTTGATGATTCGATTGTTAAATTCATGCTCCACACGACTCGATGCGGGGTATAAAGTATTGTCTAAATCAAAAAAAATATACTTAATTTCTGTATGTTTATTCATTTTTCAACTAAAACATAGTTTCCGGATTTATACAATAAGCAGCCATTTTGCCTGTTTTTTAAACCCAAAACAGGATTATTTTATAATTTCTGCATAAAAATTGAATAAAAAGTGCAAAAAAACAAGTATTGATCGGTTTTAAGCTACATATTTTCTTGACAGGCATATAGACCGTTGTTATACTGTCCGGAGTATAGCTAAATAAAAAAAGGGAAGATGCGGGTCATTGGCCTGCCCCGAAAATCTTAGGAGGAAGTATGAAAAAACTTTCGATAATAATTTTGGTAGTTGCTTTGGCAGGCAGTATGGCATTCGGTGCTGATATTGCAATTTCAGGTGATGCAACATTTTCAACATCATTTAATCTGGATACTATGACTGGTGGATCTGATGGTGATGCTAGTGTATTGATACATGATGCATCAATTGTTCTTCTTGCTGGCGGTGCTGCTGATAAAACCGGTGAAGGCGATGTATACGCAGTTCTGGAAGTTAGCGTTGCTGATTGGACCCTTGTTGTTGATGAAGCAACTACTACATTTACAGGTATCAATGCAGTAGCTGTTGACACTTTTAAAATTGTAGTCGGGGATGAGGATGTTGTTATAAATCTTCTTGGCAATTCACCTGCTGGTAACTATGCACAGTATTTTGATTATAATGAAGATGATGCTGCAGACATAGACATAGCTGCTATTGGTCTCGCTGGTAACAACGGTGGTGTTGATGTTACAGCTGGTGATATCACAATAGGTGTTGACCTCTGGTATGCTAATGGACCCACAACTTACCTTGTATGGGGTGCTTATTCATCCGAAGTTGCTGATGGTATAACTATAGCCCTTGCTGCTGGAATGGATGATGCTGCTGGTGCTGATGTATGTGCTCAGTTGGCTTATGCTGCTGATGGATACAGTGTAACAGTAGGTTTTGATTCAGCTGATAACTTTGCACTTTACGAAGTTGAAGCAGACCTTGATGCTGTTATAGATATTGTTACCATTGATGCTAATGTTTACTACGACATGACTGATGTATTAGTTGCTAATCAGAATACTATTGATCTTGGTGATATTGATCTTGGTCTTGATTTCTACTGGAATGACACTGTAAGCGGTGATTACGTAGGTGCAGATGTGGCTACAACTATTGAAGGACTTACTGTTTCTTTAGCTGGTGGACTAACACTTGACACTATTAGTGCTGACGCTCTACTTGACCTTGGTTATACCATTTCTGATGCTACCAGTGTAGCTGCTTATGTTGGTTACGACATGGCTACTTCTGTAAGTGCAGGGGCTTCTCTCGCACAAACTATGGATGCTGGTGCTATTGCAGTTTCCTTTGACTACAATGCTGATACTACTATTGATCTTGCTGCAAGCTTTACATCAACTACTCTCGTTGATGCTGCTACTGTTGTTCTTGGTTGGGCTGCTGATGATATCGTTAATAGCCTTGGTATTGTTACTGCATCTGTTAAAGTTGCACTCTAAAGTACATAATTATTTTACTAATAAAAAAGCTGATCCTTCGGGGTCAGCTTTTTTTTGGGAGAGACGCCCGACTGGACGCGCCGTTAAGATGAGAGGCTTCTAATAATCCAGTTTTAAACCATCTACGGTATCAGAATTGGCATCGCTAACCTTTATTACCCTAGGTTTTTTTCTGGGAATCCCAGGTTTTGTCTGGCCTGTTGATTTCTTAATGAGAACCTTTCGCGGGGTGATGTTTTTTCCCCTGTATTGAATAATCCAGCACCGATGAATATGCTTGGTACGTAAAAAGTCATCAGGAATGGTATCGTGCGTAATCTCCTCAACAAGATATTTTTCCATGATATATTCATCCATTTCAAACTTTCTAAAGTTATTGGAAAAAACAAGTATTCCATCCTTTTCCAGGTGCCTCATGGCAGATACTATAAGTTTTCTATGATCCCTTTGAATATCAAAGTCATCTGTCCTGCTTTTAGAGTTTGAATAAGTCGGCGGGTCCATGAATATCAGATCAAAGGTACGTGACTGGGTATGGAGCCACTCCATACAGTCGGATATATAAAATTGGTGCCCCATACCGGTAAATCCATTCAATTCCAGATTTTTTTCTGCCCATGCAAGGTAGGTTTTTGAGGTGTCGACAGTAACGGTGCTCAAGGCACCGCCTGCAGCCGCGTAGACAGTTGCAGTTCCTGTATAACCGAAAAGATTGAGAAAACGCTTGTTATTACTTAACTCCCGGATCTTTTGGCGTGCTGGTCTATGATCAAGGAAAATACCTGTGTCTATATAATCAGTGAAGTTTACAAAAAATTTGAGTCCCTGCTCCTTCATTATATAGGTCTGTCCCCGGGAAGTTCGACGGTTGTACTGACTTTTACCTCTCTGTCGTTTGCGTTGTTTAACGAAAATATAATCGTAGGGAATTCCGGTGACTCGATTTACCCCATCAATCATTTCCAGCAAGCGGGTTTCAGCAGTCTCCAGTTCAATCTCCGCGGGAGGGGCATACTCCTGGAGATGTACCCATTTATCCTCATATATATCAATTGCGGCAGAATATTCCGGCATATCAGCATCATAGAGGCGATAAGAAGTGGCCTTTGATCGCTTTAAAAAGGCCTTTAGCATACGTTTGTTTTTTTTCAGCCGGTTTGCAAACATCTCGGCACCGGGGGAGAGCTCTGCCTCCTCTCTTTCGCGTTGCTTAGCTTCAGCTTTCTCTGTTAACCGATTACGGGTTTCCCTGTCGAAAATTGTATAATGAGCAACAGTACATTTTATAGCACCATTGTAGAGGATATTTGTACTATCCGGCCGGAGTTTAATTTCGCGTAAGAGTTCCGGTTCACCTGCCAACAGGCTAACCTGCCATCCTGGAAAATTGTTTGCTATCGCATTTCCGAAATTCTTATAGAGAACCCGGAGGTCTGCTTCGATTCCCATCCTTATACCATAAGGCGGGTCACTGACAATAACGCCGGGACCATCTATTGGGATAGTATCAGCGTATGGATTTGATGCATCCTGTACTGTGAAGGAGATATAAGATTCCAAACCGGCATTCTTTGCGTGTGATTCAGCAGCTTGTATTTCCTGGGAACTGATATCCCACCCGGAGATTTTAGGAATGAGAGACATTCCCTTTTCTCTGCGCTCCTCAGCTTCTGTCAGGAGAGATTTCCACAACTCTGCATCGTGTCCTTTCCAGGAGAGAAACGCAAAACTATCCGGCTGAAGAAGACCCGGGGCAGTATCAGAGGCCATAAGTGCTGCCTCAATTGGTATAGTCCCTGTTCCGCAGAACGGGTCTATCAGTGGTTTCATGCCGGCTGCCTTTTCAGGCCACCCAGCCCGGAGAAGGAGTGCTGCCGCTAAATGTTCTTTTAAGGATACAGATGAATCACTACGCCTGTATCCACGTTTGTGCAGGCTTCTCCCAGTAAGATCAAGGTAGAAATAACCATGTATACCATCCATATGAAGATGAAATATTATATCAGGGTTCTCTGTATCGACTGATGGACGTGTATCATATATTTCCCGAAATTGGTCGGCGATTGCATCTTTTACTTTAAGCGCACCGAACTGGGAATTTTTTAACCATCGGCTTTTCCGCACAGTTGCATGAACAGCAAAACTGTTTTTTAGCGAAAGATGTTCAAACCATGGTACCTGCATGGCTCTATGATGAAGCTGATCCCCGGTCTCAATATTATCACCAGTGCCGAGAAGCAGTAACAAACGTGAAGCAGTACGTGACCAGAGACAGAATCGGTATCCTGTTTCCAGATTTCCACTGAATTCAACCCCGCCGGGAACGATTCTGATAGATTTTTCCTCAGCACCAGCCCGCAGGGCCTCATCAGCAGCCAGATCATTATGATTGGCAGCTGTAGAAGCAAAAAAAGTCATGTATTAATCTCCTGAGCCATGCCGAACTATCGACAGGCAATATCTTAAAAAACCGAATGGATTTCCTTTTTACTGAAAGAATACGTGGTTCCACAGTTGTGACAGGTTATCTGCAGAGGGAAAGGACCCTCTTCCTGAATTGATTTTCTGGTCTCTCCGATTAGTGAGGAAATAAAATCAAGAAAGCGTGATCTCTCACAAGGGCAGAAAAAATCAATATCCCTGGTTCCGATAATTTTAGGTAAAAAGTCTGTAAATACTCCCTTAATAAGATCATGTGAACTTCCTGAATCAGCAAACCACTGTCCAATCGAAGGCATTGAACAGGCAGCGGTCTCTATCTGGTTGAGAATTTGATCGTCAGCACCTGGTATAACCTGGAGGAAAAGCCCGCCTGCTCCTGTAATGCTTCCTTCTTTGCTAAACTGGATGCTTAGGAAAAAAAGTGTGGGGGTTTGCTCTGACTCAAGGAAGTGACTAGCAAGATCTTTTGCAATGCTGCCGTGCCTCATCATTGTTTGACCGGTAACCGGTTGTCGGGCTCCTTCCAGAGTCCTGGTAATGGTAAGGAACCCAGGTCCAAAAAAGGGAGATATATTAAAACTTTCCAGCGGCTTATCAATGGGTATAGGATTTTGTCTCAAATAACCCCTGACATCACCGCGAGCCGATGCTTCTACATCAAGCCCTTTTGCAGGCCCTGCACATTCAATTGAAAGGCCGATCTTATCATTTCCTTTCAGCATGGATGTCAGTAACCCGACGGCAATATAGGCATGACCGAGAATATATGTCTCAAGAATGCCGGTATTATGATTAGCTTGAATTGCATGTACCATCCTGGTTCCATGGAGCAGGGCTCCGCGAATGGTTCCGTGCTGCAGAAGAAAAGTATCAATCCTGTCCTGCTGTAAAGAGTTCAGATATGTCTCAACATCATCTGATAGTGTTTTCTGTATCATAGTATCCGTCCCAATTAGTTTCATTCTTTGATACCACAAAATGGAAAGCAATAGCAACTACTGCCATACGATTTTTAAGTATAGCAATTTTCTTAAAAGAAGTTTGTAAAACAAACTTCAAAAGACAATTTTCTTAGGAGAAGTTTGTAAAACAAACTTCAAAAGACAAAGTTCTTTTAAGAACTTTGTCTCATGTACTCTGTGGAATGCTGGCAAACTCATAATAACTAACTAAATAAGGAGATGTCTTTTACTATTTGATACTTAATACAATCTATAAGGGAGAGTGAAATAACTGAAAAACTTGGGCATAACCTATACACTTTTTAGAAAAAAAGTTATATAGTATAAATATGAGTAAATATGTTCCAGAATTACAAAAGATTTTTATCAGTAATCTGAAACGATTCAGAAAGTCAAAAGGACTGTCACAGGCAAAACTGGCAGAGCGGTGTACCATTTCGGCCGGATTTGTTGGGGAAATCGAAGTAGGGCGCAGCTTTCCTTCGGTTAAAACTTTGGAGAAGTTTTCCCAGGTTCTCGAGGTAAAACCATTTGAGTTTTTCGTTGATCCTGAAGACAGAAAACCATCAAGTCAGGAAGAAGTATTGTATATTCTTGACCGGGTAAAAGATTATATCCGTTTGACGTAATTGATCAGTGTCTGACTAAAAGTCTGGGAAGCAGTAACATGCTTCACTAAGCCGGTATCTTGATGAGGGTACCGGTTTTTTTATGGTATGTACGGCGGGCTTTTTAACTGTGCACATTTTTCACACCTCTTTGATTTGAGCATGTTTTTTCACACGATTTAGAGCCTTGCTGCACTGTAAAAATTCATCCTGCTATGCATACAGCAATATCAATTGTTGGCATGATTTTTGCTTTCCTGTTTCCATGAAAAAAAAGAAATATCTGACAACAGTACTAATTATCTGTCTCCTGGCCGGATCAGTTCTGCTTCCCGCAGCTGATCTTTCGTCATATATTGAGGCAGCCCTGAAAGACAGCATTTCCAGCAGGATGAATGATCTGCAGAGAACAGTGAGCACACTCCAGCTGGAGCGCAGTGAACTTGACCAACCGGAAGATAGCGAGATAGCCCTTTCCTCAGGTGACATATCACTATCATATGGTACGAATCAGACAAGTGATCAAATTATTTCACTTGATCCTTCAGTTACTATATCGTTGTATGATTACGAAGCATCAGTCTCCATAACGGCTCCAACGACGCTAAACGCAACAGATTTGGAAGTCTCAAGTACACCGAAAATATCCCTGCAGAAAAAGATTGTTACCTATGAACCGGAAGAGGATACAACCCTCGGTGATCTCGAGGCAGCTGCTGCACAGATGGATATTGACAGGACCTATTATTCCGGACTTCTGTCAATAGAGAAGAACGTACTTCAGAGCGTTAAGGAAATACTGATCCTGGAAAAGAGCATCCTGGTTACAGAGAACAATATTATTAACGCAGAGCAGGATCTGGAGAATGACCTGAAAACCGGATCGGTAAAGAGCGGCTCAACAGCCTGGAACCTGAAAACCAACTCAATAATCAGAATGAATAACAGTCTGATTATATCACAGGCAAACCTTGAGGCGGCAAGGGATGATTTTCAGGAAATTACCGGGATGAAGTATGAATCACTCATACCCGGGGATATGATTCAACCTGAAATTTCTCTGACTGCACCGGAATTGGGGAATACAAAAGTTCTTGCAGCAGCACTGGATGTTGAGATAGCCAGCCAAAAACTTGCTGATGAGTTATCCAGCCGGGAATCCAGTGTGATTGGAGATTCATCATTTACCTATCTGATAAGCGGAAGTTATACAGCCGGATTGAATCAACCTGTCGGGACGTACGATCACACTTTACAGGCAGGAGTCACGGCATCCAATTCCGACCTGGTTATTGAGGCCGGGGTCAGTACGGTTATTGATTCAACCGGCCTTACTCCCACAGTTTATATTAGCGGGAGATGGACCGATCAGCCTGATAACCGGGAAGCGTTTGACGTACTGAGTCTCAGCATTCTGGAGAGTCAGGTATCCGCAGTCGGGGAGAGCTATAATTACGTATATGCACAGTACATGAATGATATTCAGTCTCTTCAGCTTCGCATTAGTAGTTGGAATATAAGTAGAGCGGAACTTGATCTGGAATATGATGAAAATACGCTAAAGCTTGAGGATGCTGATTATGCCTACTTGAAGAGTTTCGGTACGGCAGGTGATGTTCAGGATGCTCAGCACGAACTTCAGGTTGTTGAATATAACAGGATGCTGCTCAATATTGATGGCATGCTAATAGAGCGGGATATAAAAATACTAAAGTTGTAATAATTTGAAATTAAGCGGGGATAGTAAAGATGGAAAAAAGCAAAACAGGAAAACATGCAGGACTAAAGAAAAAAAGAAATGGAGCAGCGGAAGCTGCGACTCCGGAAGAAAGAAGCCTCGCAGCGGCTAAAAACCGGCTTCGTCTTAAACGAAGAAAAAAAATTATAAGCTGGGTGATATTCCTGGTTGTTATTGCTGTTAGTGCGGGTACCTATTTCCTGTTTTTTAATGAAAACACTGCAATAAGTACCTGGAATAACGAGAGTGGAAGTACAGCAGCAGGTGGTGGAACTAAAGAGTATATCGTTCAACAGCTGGCTTATACTGAGATTGTTGATATTTCCGGTAGTGTGGAACCTGCAGAAAGCAGGGATCAATCCTTTAAGACAGCCGGAACTGTCGTTGAAATATATGTTGATGAAGGTGATAGAGTAAATGCAGGGGATTTGCTTGCTGAACTTGATGATCTGTCAGTTTTATATGATGTTGAGAACTTAGAATTTCAGCTTGAGCAGGCCAAAGATATCAGTTCATTGGAATATGACCTGGCAAATACAGA
>JAGLNY010000128.1 GCA_023139255.1 Spirochaetales bacterium | reverse complement strand
TCCGAGAAAACCAGGTTCAACCAATGGATTGGCAAAAAGCATCTGAAAGACATATCCTGAAGATGCAAGTACTGCCCCAATCAGCAAAGCTGTTAATATTCTTGGTATCCGGATGATCCTGATAATTTTCAGGCCTAAAGCATCTGATAATAGCGTTTGAGGTAGAGAAATTCCGGATCCTGGATAGCGCCCTGTAAATAATGAAATAACAATAACGGTAAGAATGACTGACAAAAGAATAAGAATAATATGAGCTGATTTAAGTTTTCTTGTTCGTTTCGTATCTTTCATAGATTTCTATTCTATAGTAATAAGTGATTTACGGTACCGGGTAAGGATATCATAAATGATAGCGATTTCGTTAATATCGTAGAATTCATTATAGAAATCTACTATTTCCTGTTCCATATCGGTAGTACTGAAAATTTCCTGGTGCAGATCCCATGCAAGCCATTGCAAGCCAAGAATCCACCGGGTGTCCGGTTGTGCCCAGTTATGATAGTCTGCCGGGAATGACTTAATCTGATTATTTTTAAAGGCTGTCAACTCCTGCCAAAGCGGTGAAAATCTTATTTCTTCAAAAAATACATTAGAGGGAATCTTATAGCTGATAATATAAATTCTATCCGGATCCCATTGAGATATTTGTTCGAAACTAACCTTTTGCCAGTTTTCTGACCCGACAATTCCTGCCCAAGCAGGATTAGCTCCGGCTTCTTTTACCAAATATGTCTGTATCCAGGATTCTGGTGGAACCTGGAAAGAAGTTATCCCATCTGAGATAGTAGTATATAAAAGTAAGACATCCTCTTTTTGTGTAGTATTCAGATTGGAAACGTTGTCCCGGATATGTGAAAGTCTAGTTGCATATGCCTGATTGATTTCATCTGCCCGGTTTTCCTGATCAAGCAGTTTGCCCAGTTCATGAATTTCCCGTAAGTAGTCATCTGCTTCTTCCAGATAAACGGAAAAAACCGTGAATCCTATATTTTCAAGCGTTATGCCCAATGAGTTGTAATTTCTGTCTTTGATGATTACTAAATCCGGCTGAAGACCGGCAATCTCCTCAGCACTGACAGTATGGGGAAGCCGTTCAGTTGCAGGAATTTCAGGGAGAAGATATGAGAAAAAATCTCCTAAACCTTGATTTGTTATCCCAATAGCTGAAATACTGGATCTATAATCCTGGAAAAGTGATAAAGCATCCGCAGCAATTAATGTAGCTTTCCCGGCAATAATTATTGATGCAGGTTTTTCATTTAATATTACTTCTCTTCCTAATGAATCTATTGCCGCATACCGGACAGAACTGGTTTTATCAGCTGATTCTAAAACACCCGTTACAGCGGATTTGCTTTGTGACTGTTCCTTTTTTACTGTAGTCCTTGATGGAGAACATGATGTAAACAATGTTATAGTGAGAATTGTTAAAATTACAAATATCATTTTTTTCATATTTTTGTATCCTTGGTCAACGCAAGCATGGAATAAAATTTATATAAATATTATTTTTCGAAGTTTACGATAGAATATATGTGAATATTACCATTATGCAAGCAATAATACAATGGACAGTTAGTATTGCTCATTAAACATGTTGTTTTTACATTGAAAAAACAACAGATAACTTGTAGTCTTACGAAATAAAGTAAATTGAGTTAGAAGGAAAACAAGTAATGAATGCTAATCTTGGAATTGATTTGCAAAAATTAAATATAGCACAGAAAAAAGTTGCCGTATCAACTGAAGTTGAAAGAAATAAAATCCTTAATGCAGTAGCTGATAAACTCCTTGAAAGGAAGGAGGAGATATATTCGGCAAATTTACGGGATATCAATCAATCAGAGAGAGAGTCTGCAGCGGTACCTTTGATAAAAAGACTTCTTTTTGATGAAGTGAAACTACTCTCTGCTGTTGAAGGTATTAAACAAATTATCTCGTTACCTGATCCTAAAGGCAGGATTCTCGAAGCAAGGGAGTTGGATGAGGGTTTAATCCTTAAACGGGAAAGCTGCTCTATTGGTGTTATAGGAATGATTTTCGAATCACGACCTGACGCACTCATCCAAATTGCCGCACTCTGTCTAAAAAGCGGAAACTGCATAGTACTGAAAGGAGGATCTGAAGCTGCAGAGACAAATAGGATGTTAACAGCGGTGTTTAAGGAAGTTTCCAATGATCTCTCATTTGCTTCAATAGGATCTGACTGGATTTATCTTCTTGAAACCCGGGAGCAGGTAAAAGAGATGCTTGAATTTGATGAATATATTGATTTAATCATTCCCCGTGGTTCAAATAGTTTTGTTAAGTATATTATGAGCAATACTACAATTCCTGTACTGGGGCATGCCGACGGAATTTGTCATAGCTACATACATTCTGATGCTGATATTGCGAAGACCATTCGTGTGACAGTTGATGCAAAATGCCAATATCCCGCAGTATGTAATGCGCTTGAGACACTGCTTGTACACAAGAGTATAGCAGGGAAATTATTGCCTGTTCTAAAGAAAGAACTTGAACTGGAAGGAGTTGAGATTCGCGGGGATGCAGAGTGCAGATCAATTATTAACTGTAAATCAGCTGTAGAGACGGATTGGGGATCGGAATATCTTGATCTTATTCTTTCCATTAAATTAGTGGAATCAATAGATGATGCTATTTTGCATATTCATACCTATGGATCAGGGCACACAGATTCCATACTTACTGAGTCCATCCAGACTGCGGAATATTTCATGAATGCCGTTGACTCAGCAGATGTCTTATGGAACTGCAGCACCAGATTTTCCGATGGTTACCGGTATGGTTTAGGGGCTGAGGTTGGTATCAGTACGCTGAAAATTCATGCTCGTGGACCTGTGGGACTAGAAGGACTAATGACCTACAAGTGGAAATTATATGGAGAAGGGCATATAGTTTCAGATTATACTGGAAATGGAAGTAAGAAGTTCACACATAAGAATTTACCTCGGGAGTAGGAAGGTGCATCGAGATATTGAATTAGTTAAACGCGTAATTATTAAAATTGGGACGAATCTCCTTAGCCGGGAATCGGGAATACATAAGGACTTTTTGAAAGATATAGCTAAGCAGGTTTTCGCTCTTCGGGATATGGGAATTCAGGTTTTATTGGTTAGTTCAGGGGCTATTGGCTTGGGAGCAGGAGAACTTGAATTAAAAGAAAAGGTACAGGCAATACCGATGAGACAGGCTTGCGCCTCGATAGGGCAACCGATCCTGATGCATCATTATCGTGAAGTTTTTCGAGATTTGGGGATAACAATTGCACAGATATTATTAACTCGCGAAGTGCTGAATAACAGGATGAGTTATAATAATTTGAAAAACGCAGTCGAAACCCTCCTGGAGTTAGGTACAGTACCGATATTTAATGAAAATGATAGTGTTTCAACTGCAGAAATAAGGACTGCGTTTGGTGATAATGATACTTTAAGCGCTTTGATAGCCAGTAAAACAGATTCAGATTTATTAATTATCCTTACTGATATCGATGGGTTATACGATAAGGATCCTGGTAAGTACAAAGATGCAGTTTTTGTCCCTTATATAGATGAGATTAATGAGGAGATTAAAGCATGGGCTGGAGCAGTTTCAGGGAGCACCTTCGCGACTGGCGGAATGAAAACAAAACTTAATGCGGCTGATATAGCTGCGAGTGCAGGTTGTGCAAGTATTATTGCGGATGGAAAGGAAAATAATATCCTGGTACGGCTTCTTAGCGGAGAGCAGCTGGGTACGTACATTGTACCAAAAGAAAAGCTGCCTCAAAGAATACGCTGGATAATGCATACACATCCTGCAGGGACAATATTTATTGATAAAGGAGCAGTGGAAGCTCTTAGGAATAAAAAAAGTTTGCTTCCTGTAGGGGTTGTCCGGGTTGATGGTGTTTTTGAACGTGGAACAGTTGTTATGATTAATGACGTTGCGAAAGCTGTAACGTCCTGTTCCAGTGAGGAAATCAGGAACATAGTAGGTTATCACAGCAGTGAAGTGAAGGATAAAATTGGCGATGAGAGAAGAGCCTTGATTGCCAGGCCTGAGGATATTGTTTTTTTATCATAATCGGGTAAAGTGAAATAAAATAATGAGTGAAGTATATACCGTAAAATTTACAAAAACTCTTCAAAACCCGAAAATACGTGAACTCTCATTTGTAATGATGCACCGAAAAGAAAGTTCCGGAATTGAGCATTCAATCTCAAAATTAATCCCCTACAAACTCTTTGAGTGCATATATATAGTTGAGGAATCAGAAATAGAAGGAGACATTGAATATTTCATAAAAACTTATCCATGGGTGAAATTCCTGATATTTTCCGGTTCGCCGGCTCCTGGAGTGAAAATAAATGCGGCATCCAGGGAGCTGGAAGCTGGTTATTTTTGCGTATTCTGGGACGATATGCTAATATCATCCGGCATAACCCCAAAACTTCTGCAATGGCTAAATTTGTATAAACCGGTATGTACTGCACCGTTGCTGTATCATTCCGAAGATCTTATTCCTGCTATCACAGTACCTGCTTTTCATGATTCACAGTTTACAACCCTCGCATTTGTTCCCTTCAGGGATCAAGCTGAAACACTTTTCCCCTCTGATTACTGTGGTATATATGACAGGGCAGTATTTCTCAGGTTACAGGGATTTTGTGAAGATTTTATCCAACCATACTGGCAGCTTGCAGATTTTGGTGTAAGAAGCTGGCTTAGTGAAAAAAGTATCCTATGCTGTAATGGATTTTCCTGTACTTATGATTCCGAGGTTCCTTTTCTTGATCTTACAGTTGGGCAAGAGTATGAATTGTTTCGAAAACGCAATGCAAGTTTCATATTTGATTCTTTTGAGAAAATTGTTTTCAGGAGAAATTTTGTATTCAGGAAACTGCTTAACAGATCCGGGAAGAGTGAAATAAGGGAATTGCATCACAGAGCCAAAAAAGATTTGTTTACATTAATCGAGAATTGGGAAGCTCCGGAAGAGGATCTAAAAGTATGATTAGAAGAATTCTTATAAGTAAGACAGCACTCAGTTTTTTTGTTCTTTATACTATAATGGTTTCAACACTTTTTGCTGACC
>JAGLNY010000127.1 GCA_023139255.1 Spirochaetales bacterium | reverse complement strand
CAGTTACATCCTGGATATCCATTTCAATAATTTCAAGAGGTGTACCAGGACTCCTTACCAGATCAGCCCCGCTCTGCACTACAGCATTCCGAAGAAACCCGGCTCTTCTTCCGGATCGTTCGATCAGCGTAAATTCACACTCAGGCAGGAAAAGTGAGAGCGGCAGGCCGGGCAGGCCGTTTCCAGACCCGACATCAGCAATTGTCACCGATCGATCGAATGTCTTTATTTTATTCTTAAGCAGCGGCAGGGGTGCCAGTGAGTCCAGAATATGACGTATAATGAGTTCATCCCTGCTGCTTACGGCAACAAGTTTATAGGTATCGTTCCAGAACAGTATTTCATCAACAAATGTCAGCAGAGCATCTATCCGGGAAGTTGAAAAATCTATCTCCAGCTGTTCAAGTCCTTTTTCCAGCAGCAATCTGCAATCGCCTTCCCCATTACTATTACCTTCCCGAAGTTCAGTCATGGTTTTTTCCGTCCAAGTACAATCATGAGAACGGCAATATCTGAATTTCTCACCCCTGAGATCCTGGATGCCTGTCCAACAGAAAGCGGCCGGATATGGCTGAATTTTTCCTTTGACTCGTTGGAAATCCCCTCAATGCCTGAATAATCAAATTCACGGGGAATCTTAATTTGCTCCATTTTTTTAAAACGATTCACCTGCCTATCCTGACGCTCTATATATCCGGCATATTTTATATCAAGTTCCACCTGCCGCATGACCGGTTCAGTAAATTTATCCAACTCAGGAACAGCAATGAATGCATCTTCAATGGTTATTTTCGGATTTTTCAGGAGTTGAAGCCAGTTTTTTCCTTCAATCGCCTGCTGGCGAAGCAGCTCACGGATTTCATCAGCCTGGTTTTGTTTTTCACGAAGCTTTTCCATACGTTCCACTGAGCAGAGTCCTATATCATATCCCTTTCCGGTAAGCCGCTGATCGGCAGTATCATGTCTGAGATTAAGGCGATATTCAGCACGGGAAGTGAACATCCTGTAGGGTTCCTGCGTTCCTTTTGTGACAAGATCATCTATCAACACCCCAATATACGCCTCTGCACGGGAAAGAATGAGAGGATCAAGATTCTGCAGTTTTCTGGCTGCATTAATCCCGGCTATAAGACCCTGTCCTGCAGCTTCCTCATACCCTGAGGTCCCATTTGTCTGTCCGGCAATAAATAGTCCGCTTATTTTTTTTGTCTCCAGACTTGGATAGAGCTGTGTGGGATCCAGGTAATCATACTCAACCGCATATCCCGGCCGCATAATTTCTGCATACTCAAGTCCCCGTACAGAATGGATAAACGCCTCCTGAACATCCTCAGGAAGAGATGTGGATATCCCGTTCAGATACATCTCTTCGGTATGAATCCCCTCCGGTTCAACAAATATCTGATGACGGTCCCGGTCCGGGAATCGTACAACCTTATCCTCAATAGAAGGGCAGTACCTCGGGCCTGAACCGACAATTCTCCCTCCGTAAAGCGGAGAACGGCTGATATTTTCTGATATAATTGAATGAGTCATATCATTGGTATAGGTAATCCAGCAGGGTACAGACGGGCGGTCAACAGCAGAATTCATGAATGAGAAAGGCTGCATCAACAAATCTCCCGGCTGTTCCGTCATCTTACTGAAATCAAGGGATGACTTTTTCACCCTCGCAGGTGTGCCGGTTTTCATTCTACCGACAGTAAAACCTTTTTCCCGTAGAGCAGCACCAAGTCCGATAGCAGCAGGTTCTCCTAAACGACCGGATCGGGCTTCATAATCTCCGATAAATATTTTCCCTTCCATGAATGTGCCTGTGGTAAGAACTACTATCCGGGCAGAGATTTTCCTGCCGCGCCCGGTTAACACACCGGTTATTTCCGTACCTGATTTGCTGGTTAACAGATCCACTACAGTATCCTGAAAAACAGAAAGCCCTTTCCGGGTCTCAATCGTCTCCTTTGCCAGCATATTATAGGCAAATTTATCTGATTGCGCCCGGGGAGCCTGAACAGCAGGTCCCTTTCGCCGGTTGAGTATCCGGAACTGTATCATGGTTGAATCGATAAGCCGGCCCATCTGCCCGCCAAGAGCATCAATTTCGCGTACTATATTCCCTTTTGACAGTCCGCCTACTGCCGGATTACAGGACAATCTGCCTATCGCATCGAGGTTCTGTGTTATAAGCAGGGTGGAAAACTGGAGTCTTGCCAGCGCAAGTGATGCCTCTATCCCGGCATGTCCCCCGCCTATTACTATGGCATCAAAATCCATATTACTGTCCTTTCCTTGAAATGGCTCATGTATCTGATAATTCTAAACCGCTATTTTCCAACACAGAAGCCTGAAAACACCTTGTCCAGAATATCTGCAGATGTAATTTCCCCGGTCAATTCTCCCAGTGCGTCTATAGCATCACCAATTTCCGGTGCTATTACATCCAGCGGTACATTTCCTTCCAGGCTCAGCACTGCTTCAGAAAGGCTCTCTGCAGCCCGGTCCAGAAGTTCCTTCTGACGCAAAGAGTCTATCATAATTTCAGAATCTTGAGAAACTGATGCTCCCAGTAGTTTATTGCAAATTTCCTGCTCTAAAATCTCAAATCCCGCACCTTTTACTGCACTGACAGGAATTGTATCCCTAGGCGGGTCGTCAACGGCAATATCTGATTTATTCCAGATAAGTATGACTTCTGTCTCTCCTGAGAGCTGCTTCATGTCGCTCCTGTTTTCTTCCGTTATCCCAAACGTTCCATCTATCAGGTAGAGGATGAGATCTGCCGCTTCGGCAACTTTTTCACTCCGGCGTATTCCCTCTTCCTCAATGCTGTCTTGTGATTCACGATATCCGGCGGTGTCAAATAATTTTACCGGGATTCCACGGATTGTAATCCATGATTCAATATAATCCCGTGTTGTTCCATGTATATCCGATACGATTGAGCGGTCTTCTTTGAGAAAAAGATTGAAAAGGGAGGATTTTCCTGAATTCGTTCTCCCCGCCAGCACTATCCTGGCACCCTCTGAGTAGAGTCTTCCGGTACTATATGTCGCAGCCAGCTCGCTTATTTTCCTCTCAAGCTCCCGGACTTCTGATGCAGGTATCTCAATTGATTCCTCAATATCATCCTCTGCGTAATCCAGCTGCACTTCAATCTTGCTGAGAATAGTAACCAGGGCATGTTTAACCGTATCAATTTCATGAAACAGATTCCCTGACAGTCTTCCAAGTGCAAGGGCCTGCGCCTTCCTGGATTTCGCTGAAACTATTTCCTGAACAGCTTCAGCACCGGTAAGGTCAAACTTCCCATTCATAAAAGCACGCATGGTGAATTCACCCGGTCTTGCATTCCTGAATCCTGCTTTGTGCAGAGCTTCAAGTATCCGCTGGATACCGGGAAGACTCCCATGACAGAATATCTCAACACTATCCTGTCCTGTATATCCTGATGGGGCAAGATACACGGCTGCAATAACTTCATCTATGGGTTCCCTTGTCCCCGGGTCGACAAAAAAATCATGAACGAGCGTACCGCCTGCAGCATCTGTCAACTTTTTACTGTGAGAAAAACATGCTGATACAGTTTCAATACAACCCTGCCCGGAGGTGCGTATGACTGCCAGGGCACTTTCCCCCCAGGGGGTTGCCAATGCGGTTATCAGTTCATCTGTATCGTAATATCCTGTTTTCATCGTTAGGAGTCTGTCGGACTTAATCATTTCGGTTTGGTTTTTGATCTTTTTTCCATCTTTTTCGTTGCTCAATCGTCGCATATGGTTCATATTCTCCTCTTTCGCTCCTCAAATATAAAAAAAATCCCTAAAAACAAACTCGAAAGCACCAAGTCCGACGGACTCCTTGGAGTATAATTCACCCTCCTGAATCTATCAATACCACTTCCTAACCGATTCCGATATAAATATACTTCCCTCATTACTCAATAACCAGTACAATAAATGGGAGACAGGAGACAGGAGACAGGAGACAGGAGACCAGTCTCTTCCCTTCTACCTCCATCCTCCTGTCTCCTGTCTCCTGTCTCCGGTCTCCGGTCTCCGGCTTCCGGTCTCCTGTCTCCTGTCTCCTGTC
>JAGLNY010000126.1 GCA_023139255.1 Spirochaetales bacterium | reverse complement strand
CTTGCATCATTCGCGGCAATACGTGATTTGTCACTTGATATCTTATCCCTGATAGGATATGCAAGCTATAGATCACCAAACGGTTCATTTATCATTAATGCTGATGATCACACCCCTGTCTCGATGGGAACAAACGCCTTAGTCTCAGGACTCAACCCCAGGATCGACGATCCATTCATCCGGCGGGTAGGTTTAGTGAACACCCTTACTACACCCTACTTTAATTACGAGCTGCTGATTAATGACCTGACCCATGCCGAACTTTTCGGTCTGCGTCTAGCAGTAAAACCCATGGGGCAATCATTTCCGTTGGAGATAGGACTGTATGCACTTACAGATATTACCCTGTCGCCTAATAAGTTTGTAATCGTTCCGGGACTTGATGTTATTGTCCCTATTGCCTATAGCGAAGCATTAACACTTTCGGCATTCGTAGATTTCTCCCTCCTGATGCTTGTAGATGATAATGGGTTCCACACAGAATCCTTTTTCTCAGATGGAAGTCTCTACAACTACCTTGCGGTACTCGGGACCAAAGGGAAAACCGGGGATTTCTCATTTGCCCTATCGGGAGCATATCAGAATGCCATGCTGACTCAGGGTCTGTTCGGCACCGATTATTCCTGGCGGCGTACCGAGCTGGTTGATGCCTTGTTTGATGATACAGACTACAGTCTGGGTAAGGACGTAAGCGGATCCTGGGCTATTACTGCTGAGCTTGGATATGATTGGGAAGTCGTTGACGTAAACTTTAGTTACCGGTTCAATTTTGATGAAGATTTTGGTATAAGCAGTTGGGATGAAAACCGGGACGAGATCAGCTTCTCAACCACTCTGGACATGGAACCGGTATCGGCAGAATTCGGGTTTAGGCAGAGAGGGTTTGCAAGTACATTTTCTCCCTCGGGACCAGCTGATCTGCAGGAATTTCTGTTCAATGAACGAACGCAGCTATTTGCTGATGTCTCTTACACCAATGGAAGTATTACTATCAATGCAGAACTTTCCGGATCAGCACAGTATAAGGGAACAGAGTCCACAACTGGCCTGAACAATCTTGACGAACTGGAATCTGATAGTAACGGCCTTGTTATTTCACCCACCTTCTCTATCGGTACGAAAATAAAACTGTTATAAATCGGGAAGCTTATGTCAACAAATAAATCCATTCAATTACTCAACAACTCCATTGCACAACGTATTGCTGCTGGTGAAGTAATAGATCGTCCGGAGTCAGTCATCAGGGAGTTGCTTGATAATGCAATTGATGCTAAATCGACTGCTATTGATGTATATATAGAGGATGGCGGCATAACTGAAATCAGGGTGCTTGATGATGGGGCGGGTATGAGTCCGGCAGACCTTGAGATTTGCTGTCATTCTCATGCCACATCCAAAATAGAAAACATCGAGGACCTGTATGCGTTAACTACTCTGGGATTTCGTGGTGAAGCTTTATACAGCATTTCTGCATGCACAAAACTTACTGTTTGCAGCAAGCAAAACGACGAAATACCATACTCTCTTTCAGTTAAGGAAGGAATTCAGGAAGGTCCGGAACCAGGGGGAAATACGAAGGGAACAACAGTTATTGCTAAAGATATCTTCTATTCCATCCCTGGGAGAAGAAAATTCCTGAAACGCCCTCAATTCGAGGCAACAGCCTGCAGAAAAACATTTCTTAACAAGGCTCTTCCTTTTCCTGATATTTCTTTCAGATTTTTTACCAATGGGAAACTGCGGCACAATCTTCCGGTTTCTGATAAACTGCAGCGCATTCTCCATGCATATCCGGATAAGCTGCATGAAAAATTTATGGAATCAACGGAGATTACTGCTGGTGATTTTTCGATACATGCTGTTTGCAGCGCTCCTGATTATTATAGAACAGATAGATCATTTATACAGATCTATATTAATAACAGAAGAATACATGAGTACTCGCTTCTCCAGGCAGTAACATACGGATATAATGATTTTTTACCTGGGGGAAGTTTCCCCTACTGCTTTTTATTCATTACTATTAACCCTGATTTAGTTGATTTTAATATACACCCTGCCAAACGTGAAGCCAAAATCCGAAACATCTCAGAAATACATCATGAGACTGTGCAAATGCTAAAAGCATGGCTTTATAAAACAACTACAAAACGGACACACGCCCAATCGTCCTCAGCAGGAACAACACCTAAATTAAATAATTTCCCTGATTACCGCAGCAGTAAAAATAGTGAAACAGGGTCCCCACGGCCGCAGCTGAAGCAGTTTGCCGCATCAAAGCAATCCTACAGCAATGCGGTTGAAACATGGCTTCATGATGCAGCTGAAAAAAAAGTACATTTTGAAGGCAGCCAGCAGAACAGCAAAACTTCTGATGAATACAATTTCGTTTACAGAGGTCAGGTATTCAATTTATTTCTCATTGCTGAAACAGGTAACTCAATTTTTCTGATTGATCAGCACGCAGCTCATGAACGAATTATCTATGAGGAGCTTATTGATAATCCTACTTCACAAAAACTTCTCATCCCCTACGAGTTTGAACCTGATCCGGGAATCGAGAAATTCCTGCTGGTACATACGGAAATTTACAGTAAAATTGGTATAGAGATTACACAGAAATCTGAAGGCCATTGGGAACTTCATTCTCTGCCCGCTGTTTGTAAAACTATAAAAAATGACATTCTTGAGTTCATTATGAAATCAGTGGGAAATTCAGAGGAAATTGAAAAAAAACTCTATGCAATGATATCATGCCGGTCGGCTGTGAAAGACGGTGATATTCTCGACCCTGTTACTGCGTCAAAGCTGATTCAGAAAGCCCTTCAACTTAAATTGGCCAGGTGTCCGCATGGACGGCCATTATGGAAGGAAATAACAAAGGACCAGTTGTATAGGGATGT
>JAGLNY010000125.1 GCA_023139255.1 Spirochaetales bacterium | reverse complement strand
GATTGGACCAGTTGTCAATTCAGCACCTACTGTATGATTAAAAACTGATATCTCTATAAACTCATACTCCTTAAGCATTAAATAGGTTTTTGTATCCGGCTTAATTATCAGGGTATTAAGGTAAAAAGCATCCACGTAACTGCCTGAAGAATTGTATCTTCTAATAAGAAATTTCTCCCCGCCAAAAAGAACAAGAGATTTATCCGGCTGCTCAGTGATTGAAGGAAACCAATTTCCCGGATTATCCCAGACACCGGAAAAAAGTTCCGCCCGGGGAAATGTAAGCAAGGATTCTGCCCGATTTCCCTGACCAGTAATAATCTCTATTCTATAATCCCCTTCAGGAAAGAGTATCCCTTCAGGTTGTGACATAGCATTTGTGCCAATAAAAATTCTGGAATCAATTGTCATTATCTGTAATTTCCCGGATTCAACTTCCCACGTGAACGATGATGTATCGGCCAGCATTCTCAGTTCCTGTACTGATTCTGCTATATCACGGTTTTCCACCTCAAAATGAACGGAAAAAAACTGTTGTATACCCTTTCCAGATGGATCATAGGAAAATCTAATTCTTGATTCTACACTCAGGATTTCCAGTTCATCCTGTGCACAAGAAAACAAAAAAACACCAAGACATAAAATAAGTACTATGTTTTTGAGGATGTATATGGTTCTTTTTTTTTGCAGGGGAATGCCCAAAAATGCTACCCTCTTTCGTCTAATGCTTTTAATTGCATTCGTACTGGATTTGCATACGTATTCAGTACCATATGCACTAAATCATCTGCCAATCTTTTATAACGTGCAATAAAACTTTTCTTCTCAGATTTTGAATATTTATTGTCAAACCTTCCTGAAGAATCCAGTATATCATAAGCTATATAATTTGATGCCCAGAGCTTATAGCCAAGGTGTATTTGTCTGTCAATTTCATTTGCAACTTCAATGTGATCTGCATAATTGACTCCAAGCGGTTTGCCGACATGAAGATGCACTCGTCCTTTATATCTTTTCAGCCCTTTAAGAATTTGTATCAAATCATCATATTTCTTCTTCTTATAAGCACCTTTCAGACTTCTTTTAAGCAATTCACGTCCCTTATTTATATCGCAGGGATCAAATTCATAAGAGATTGCAACCGGTACAATCCTGCATTTTCCCAGTAAGGTCTGAAGATCCATACCGGCATCTTTTTGAGACATATGGAGCATCTTAATAATTGATGGACTTGTCAGGTCTATACCATCCTTTGCTCTGCCGCTTTTCTGGGCAACCCACATTGACCGGTTGTTTTCTGTGATGGTTTTTACGAAATACGATGAAAGTCTTTTTGATTCGTGAAATTTATCCCGTAAAGACAAACTTCTTTTAACCGTTACAGCACCATTCAATTTAAACAAGTCGGTAGCCAGCTGGTTTAAAAGAAGATTATCACCAACGGCGATCTCGGCATATTTATATCCCTGTCGTCCAAGCGTAAAATTTAATAATGCACAGTCAAGAACAATATCCCGATGATTGCTAAAATAGAGATATGCCCCGTCTTTTTCAAGATTTTCCAGCCCGGCCCAGGTAAATACTTCCATAGAATTTTCAATGATTTTATCCATAACAAAAAACGATGTGATGTTTTCCTGAAAATCCTTGATTGTTTTTACACTATCCAGTACGGGGTACAATTCATTCTTAAACTGGGATCGTTTTACAGGTGCCAGAATACGCCATGACTGTGATGTCACCTCACACAGACTATACAGAAAATCTTTGTCTTCTTTTAGCCGCTCAATTGCTTCCTTGATCTGTTTGCCCGAGTAAGGTGCGATATCTGCATATTCATCCTGTAAATTCATGTTACCTTCTTATTAATGGAATAATACCCTAATCTACTTTCATACGTCAATCATAGTATCTGAAATTGCCTCATTAACTTATACCGCAAACAGCCTTGACATATTGCGACCGCTCCCAGATTTCAGGATCATCATGTGTCTCCTGACAGAGAATCCCGCTGAAGTCATTTATTGAAGTATAATTTTTACTTTCCATCCAGTTCTCTATAGTCTCTTTCATTTTACCTATAACAGTATACCCCTCTGTCATTATAGAAGAACAAATCTGGATTGCTGAAGCACCCGCCAAAAGAAATTTAATGATTGTCTCCCCGGAATATATACCAGTGTTTCCGCAAATGTCACAGGAAAGTTCTCCTGACATCAATGCCGTCCACTGCAGGGGAACTGCCGATTCCTCTTTTACACTAATAATTTTTCCTGCCCTAAAGTTCAGGTTCTCTATATCAATATCTGTTTTATAATATCTATTAAAAAGAACCAATCCACTGATACCACTGTCATCCAGTTGTTTCATAAAATTCGCCATCCCACTGAAGTAAGTTCCCAATTTTAAAGCTAAAGGGATTACCAACCGGTTTTTCAGGTTCTTAATGAGATCAATGTATTTCTGTTCAATTTCACGACCTGTTTCTACAGAATTTGAAGGGAGAATAAACATATTCATTTCCAGGGCATCAGCCCCGATTTCCTGGAATCTATGGGCATACTCAAGCCATGAACCCGGGCGGAGACAGTTAATACTCGCAATTACAGGAATAGAAAGAGCTTTCTTTGCCTGTTCTACTAATTCCAGATATCGATCAATATAATAATCTTTACTTGAATTGGTAAAAAAGTCATATGCATCAGCATGCACGGCAAAATCATCCATACCCTTGATCATGGAATTTGAATCAGATTCAATCTGCTCTTCAAATATCGATTTCAAAACAACAGCACCCGCACCGGCATCTTCACTCTTTTTCAAGCCATCCAGCTGGGAAGTTAAACGGGAGCTGGCAACAATAATAGGATTTATAAGATTCAGACCAAGATATGAAGCTGCAAGATTAACCATATGTACCCCCGGAAAAAGTTGTATCTATTGTACAAATCTTTACATGATAAAACAACACAAAATGTAAATAAATCAGTTTGATTCTTTTCGCCACCGGACAACCGGTTTACGTGCTGCCTGAACTTCATCGACACGCCGTACCGGTGTAGTTATTGGTGCAGCATGGAGAAGTTCCGGTTCGTGATATGCCTGCTCTGCTAACTGTATCATGATATCCGCAAAATCATCCAACGTTTCCCTTGTTTCAGTTTCAGTAGGTTCTATCATTAATGCTTCAGGAACAATTAAGGGAAAATACATTGTCGGTGGATGAATCCCAAGATCCAGGAGCCCCTTTGCGATATCCATCGCAGTGATGCCGGTTTCTTCCTTTATACGGCTTGCAGAGAGAACAAATTCATGTTTGCAAATCCCGGGGTACTTTAACTCATACTTGGACATAAGTCTGGTTTTGAGATAATTTGCGTTGAGGACGGCCATTTCAGAAGCTTTTTTCAATCCTTTGCTTCCCATAACACGAATATAGGTATATGCCCGGATAAGTATTCCGAAGTTACCGTTAAATCCGGAAACTTTTCCCATTGTCATAGGTTTGTCCCAGACAAAATTATATTTCTTCCCATCAAATCCAATATCAGGGACAGGGAGGAATGGAGTTAATCTTTCAGAAACTAATACCGGCCCAGCTCCCGGACCTCCACTTCCATGGGGTGTTGAGAATGTTTTGTGAAGATTAAGATGAACTACATCAAATCCCATATCGCCCGGTCTGACCTTGCCCATAATTGCATTCATATTTGCCCCGTCATAGTAGAGCAATCCTCCTGCATCATGAATTTTTTTTGCTGCTGCTAAAATATCAGTCTCAAATAATCCCAGAGTGTTGGGGTTAGTAAGCATTATACCGGCAAGTTCATCATTGAGATATGGTTCAAGATATTCAGGGTTAACCATCCCGCGTTCATCAGCCGGAATCTCAATAACCGTAAATCCAGCCAAATGGGCTGAAGCAGGGTTTGTCCCATGAGAAGATGAAGGTACAATAAGATTATTCCTTTGCATCTCTCCCTTCTGAGTAAAATATGCACGAAATAATTTCATTCCGGTATATTCGCCCTGGGCACCCGCAAAAGGCTGCAGAGTTCCCCAGGTCATCCCGGTTATTTCACAGAGATACCCGGTTAACTCATGCATGAGCTTCAATGCTCCCTGTGTAGTTGATGAATCCTGAAGCGGATGAAGTTCAGTAAATTTCTCAAGTGAAGCTGCCGCTTCATTTACTTTGGGATTGTATTTCATGGTACAGGAACCAAGGGGATAAAATCCCAGATCAACACCAAAGCTTTTACGGCTTAACTGATTATAATGCCGTACAGTATCAATTTCAGATACTTCAGGCAATTCCGGCACCGTACATCTCGAATAGGTATCCGGCAAAGATTGTGTTTGCTCATTTTCCGGTATATCACAGGCTGGAAAAAAATATCCTCTTCTACCCTTACGCGATTTCTCAAAAATCAATCGCTCATTCATGCGCTGCCTCCAATGCTGCTTCAACATAGAGGTCCAGTTCCTCTCTTGTCCTTTTTTCTGTAACTGCAATAGCTACCAGGCCTTCCCGGCCCGGTGAAACAGCACCTAAATGAACACCGGCAAAAATTCCCTTCTCTTTCATACCTGAGAGAAATTTTTCTGCCCTCTCAGTTGTGGAAAAATCAACAGTGAATTCACAGAAAAAAGGCGAACTGCAAACCGGGGACAATCCAACGGTCTCAGTAAGTTTTTCAGCAAGATAATGAGCCTTTTGATAGGACAACTCAGCGGCCTGCTGTATCCCTGCCCAACCGGTCAGGGAAATATATACAGATGTTGTCAGGGCGGCCAGCGCCTGATTTGAACAGATATTTGAGGTTGCCCGTTCCCGTTTTATATGCTGTTCCCTTGCCTGAAGGGTAAGCACAAAAGCACGGTTCCCGTCTATATCAACTGTCTGCCCGGAAATCCTTCCCGGCATTTTTCTTAAGAGTTTCTCTTTGGCCGCTATATACCCTGCAGTTGGTCCCCCGAAACACTGATGCAGCCCAAATGGCTGGGTATCCCCAATTGCAATATCAGCACCCCATTCAGCCTGGGACTTCACCATTCCCAACGACATTGGGTCAGAGGAGATAATAAATAACGCTCCTTCCTCATGCAGTGTATCAGCAATGCCTGAGTAATCCTCAAGGAGTCCATAGATATTTGGTGACTGTACAAGCAGTCCGGCGAGTGAAGAATCCAGATATGATGACAGGGAGTCAAACACCGGCATTCCGTCTTTTTCCGGCAGGACGGTTATGGAAAAACCCATGTCAGAGAAATAAGATTTTAGTACCTGTATGGTAAAAGGGTGCACGGTGGGAGATACAAGCAGGGTTTTGGATTTCCTCCGCTGGTTAAAACATATTGCTGCAGCCTCGGATGCAGCAGTATGACCATCATATAGTGATGCATTAGATACATCCAATCCGGTTAGTTCACAAATCATGGTCTGAAACTCAAAAATAGCCTGCAGGACCCCCTGTGAAATTTCAGGTTGATACGGTGTATATGCTGTTGTAAAAGTCGGCAATGATACTATACCTGAAACAGCTGAGGGTATTATCCTGTCATACGATCCGCAACCCAGATAAGAGGTCCCTAAACTGTTCATTGATGCATATTTACGGATCAGTCTGAGAACTTCCTCTTCTGACATCCCTTCAGGAATAGCAAGGTCCTGTTTCAGTCTCAATTCCTCCGGGACATCATTAAAGAGTTCATCTATGCTCTGTACGCCGACAGCAGAAAGCATTGAGCGTATATCTTCATCAGAATGCGGTATATACGAATTCATAGTTATCGCACACTACTCCTCAAGAGATTCGATAAATGCAGTATATGCATCAGCGTTAATCAGCTCATCCAACTCAGATGGATTGGAATATTCCAGTACATAGATAAAATTTTTATAAGGATCATCATTCACCAGTTCAGGAGCGTCTTCAAGGGACTCATTAACTTCAATTACTTTTCCCGAAAGAGGGTTATACATTGCTGCTGCGGCTTTCACGGATTCAAGACTGGCAATTTCATCATCAGCCTCAAATATCTCTCCTATTTCAGGAAGTTCAACATAGACAATTTCACCCAGCTCTTCCTGTGCAAAATCAGTAATTCCGATATAAGCTTTCCCGCCTTCTATCTTTATCCATTCATGTTTATTTGTGTACTTCAATTCAGCAATTACATTGCTCATACTATTCCTGCCTCCTGTTTTTCTTGTAAAAAGGTGTTCTTACAAGTTCTGCTATTTTTCTTTTATTATGTATCTCAACTTCAAGTGTATCACCGATTTTCAAACCTGTCCCTCTTTCAATCAGGATCAGTCCAATAAATTCATTAAGTGTGGGGGATTTTGTTCCGCTTGTCACAAATCCGGCTGGTTTTTCAGCACCTGTCAGATAAACCGGGTATCCCTGGCGCGGCACTCCACGATCCAGCATCCTGATTCCCCTGAGTGTTCGGGGGATGCCTTCCTCTTTTTGTTTTACTAAAGCATTCCTGCCGCAGAAATCCTGGCCTTCCAAATCCACGAAATAGGAAAGATTGGCCTCCAAGGGTGTAATTGTACTGCTTAGTTCATGACCATATAAGGGAAGCTTTGCTTCCAGCCGCAGGGAATTCCTGGCTCCAAGGCCGCAGGGAACAATTCCAAAATGTTTACCTGCACCCAAAAGTGAATCCCATATAATCGGGGCACTTTCATTGCTGCAGTATATTTCAAAGCCATCCTCACCGGTATACCCGGTTCTGGAGACAAGAACTTCATATCCGCAAATTTCTGCATCGGAAACAAATGTAAAAAATTTAATATCACCGGTTCCCGGGTAAAGGGTTTTCAGGACAGCTTCAGCATGCGGTCCCTGAACAGCCAGTTGACAATATCGGTCTGAAATATTTTCTATTTTCAGACTATCATCTATTTTCCCGAGCGCGGCAGGGTTTCCCGATGTTATCCAGGTAAAATCTTTCTCAATATTAGCTGCATTTAGTACCAGAAAATATTTTTCAGAAGAAATGCGGTATACAATCAAGTCATCAACAACCCCGCCATCCGGGTAGCACATGAGAGAATACATAACTTCTCCATCGCCTAAACTGGAGATGTTATTTGTAAGAAGCCCATTAACGTACTCACCGCTGCCGGGACCTTCAACAATAACTTCACCCATATGAGAGACATCAAACAACCCTGCCTTATTTCTGACTGCGGTATGTTCCCCAATAATCCCGGTGGAGAAATTTACAGGGAGCTCCCAGCCCCCGAACTCTATTATTTTAACACCTTCGTACTCTTTGTACGCTTCATATAGCGGTGTTCTTTTCACGAAGCACCCCCTTTTTTACAAAATATAAGGAACTCTTAACCCATAAGCCTGATAGATAACAAAAGTCTCAACATCCTGTATTTCCGCAATTTTAACGAGTTCTTTTGTGAAGAATTCTAATAGTGAGTACTCTTCTTCCTCATTAAGGAGAACCTGCACCAGAAGGTCGTACCGACCGGTAACTACCGATGCAGAGATCACTCCTTTCAACCTGGTAAATTCTTCCGCCTTCCTCCCCAAGTCCATGGTTTTGAGTTTAACCATCATAACCACTATCTGAACCCCGGGGAGTGATTCGGGATTAACTAATCCGGTAATTTCCAGTACATTTTCCTCAACGAGCTTGTTGACACGGGATCGCACTGTATTTTCAGTTACAGATAATTCCTCAGCTATGGCACTATAGGATTTTCGCCCGTCCCTCAGCTGCTTAATTATAGCAATATTCATATCATCAATTTTCATAACTTTTTTCCTTCTGAGAAACTTCTCTAGCTTTTATCCGCCGCAAAACTTCTCATAAAGTCCCTGATAAATACTACATCTTCTTTCGGCAGGGCATTATAAACAGAGGCCCGGCATCCACCAACACTACGGTGGCCCTTGAGCCCCAGCATGCCAAGTTTTTGGGCTTCAGAAACAAATTCTGCATCCAGCTCGGGAGTGGGCAGCCTGAAAACGATATTCATTTTGGATCTGTACGCAGAATCTACCGGGGAAAGATAGAATCCATTACTTTCATCTATTGCCTCATAAATAAGCGAGGATTTCACAACTGCACGCTCCTGCATGGCAGATACTCCGCCCAATTTTTTAACCCATTCAAGAACCAGTTTAACACCCCAGATAGAAAATACGGGAGGGGTATTATACAACCCGTCTGCTTTGCTGTGTGTTCTATAATCAAAATAAGCAGGCAGACCGGATGGTATCCTATCAAGCATATCATTTCGTATAATGATAAAAGTTGCCCCGGCTGGTCCAAGATTCTTCTGGACACCACCATATATCATACTGAATTTCTCTACGGGAACCGGCCGGCTGAAAATATCACTAGACATATCGGCAATGAGAGGGACGTTGCCCGTTTCAGGCCAGGACTGCCATTCAATACCGCCAATTGTCTCATTCGAGCAGAGATAGTAATATGCTGAATCCTGAGGAACGATAACAGTTTTCGGGTTCGGGAGAGTGGAATAATTACTTGATTTACCGTCAAAGGAAACACGTACATTACCTAATTTCTGTGCATCATCGCAGGCTTTATTCGACCAAGATCCCGATTTTACATAGTCAGCCGTCTTATTTGACGGGAGAAAATTCATCGGTATCATTGCAAACTGTGTTGTCGCACCGCCGCCGAGAAAAAACACACTGTAATCATCGGGTATAGACAAAAGTTCCCTCATAAGGTCCAGACAGTCATGATAGAGTTTATCGAAAGCACCACCCCTGTGGCTTGCCTCAATTATAGAGAGACCACTATTATCATAATCGAAAATCTGATCCTGCATCTCTTTCAAAACCTCTACAGGTAAAACTGATGGTCCTGCAAAAAAAATCTTTTTTCTGCTCATGAAACTTCTCCCTTATCCTGAATTTCTTTTTGAATTATTGAATAGGCTTCCTGTCCTATCCGTAGCAGGTTTTCCTTACTGCCGGCCCCAATATGGGGTGTCATTGTTACATTGGGTGCACGTAAAATAGGATAATCCGGTGATGGAGGGTCTGACGGCCAGACATCAACAGCATACCAGCTTATACTTCCGTTCTCCAACGCATTCACCATGGCATCAGCATCGACACAGCCTCCCCGTCCTGTATTTATCACAACAGGTTTTTTTCTGCAGGAAGCAATAAGATTTTCATTAAACAATCCGTTTGTTTCCGGAGTTAAGGGAAGATGCATTGATATATAATCAGCATCCTGTACGGCTTCCTCGATAGTCTGTTTCATGTCAGCTTCCTGACTTTCGGCGACATACTTATCATAGGCTACAACCTTCATCCCAAAAGCGGATGCCCGTTTTGCTACCTCTTTTGCAATATTCCCTATTCCAATCAGGCAAAGAGTTTTACCGAAAAGCTCTGTTCGTTTGATATTTTTTTTCAGCCATTTCCCATCAGCCATCCCATTGTGAGCCGCAATAATTTTATTCGGTACCGATAACATGAGTGCAAATGCAAGTTCGGCTACAGCAATTGAGGATGCCTTTGGGGTATTCCTGACAACAATGCCTTTGCTTTCAGCATAATCCTTATCAATATTATCAATACCCACCCCGCCGCGAATTATCAGTTTAAGTTTCGGGGCTGAGTCAATATATTCCTTTGTGCATTTTGTCTTGCTTCGCACAAGCACAATATTTGCTTCTGCTAAACGGGAAGAATCTTCTGTGATCTCGCCAAAAGCCGCTAAAGTCCCGGGTAAGTTGGCATCAAATGCATCTTCGATAAGAATAAGCATTAGTTCACTCCTTGGTATTAGGAGTTTATCGGACTAAATCATTTTGGGTAGGTAAAAACAAATGCAAAAGCACCAAGTCCGACAGGCTCCTGGATTGGTATACGGCTATTCTATCTATATATTGAGTTAATGTCAAATATTTTTAGATATATTTTAGGAATTCTGTAATAATTATTACATAATACTCGGTATGCATAAAAAAACTGCTGTTTTGACAGCAGTTTTTCTGACGGCTTTAATGAAGCCGGATTGGTTTCTATAAATGACAACTTTAAAATTGCCTCAATTATCAGCAACTGGGCTTAATAATTTTTCATAGCTTTCAACTTTCGAACTTTCTTCATTTGTTTACGTTCGAGAGCTTTTTTCATTCTATTCTTAATGGTAGAAGGTTTCTCAAAATACTCGCGTTTTTTCCATTCACGAATAATACCCTCTTTTTCAACCATTCTTTTAAACCGTTTGATTGATTTTTCTAATGGTTCATTATCATCAACACGTACGAAAGCTATAGTAATCACCCCCTTCCCCTTAGGGAATTAATGAATGCACTGAAAAAACTAATAACGAACAAAAATATACACTATATATAGTGTAATAGATAGTACGAAGTGCCGATATTTAGTGGCATTCATTTTGTGAGTTCCCTTTTTTCAGGGAACTCATTAATACTATGTATGATATAACGTATAATTTTTTATTTGTCAACCGAGTTGAGGCCTGCCCGGGATATATCCAGCACGGTCAGCTGCAAGGTTTCAGTATTTCTGAAATAATTTCTTCCCAGCCTGAAAACCAGATCCACCATATCTCCCCGGGAAAAATCACTATCTATCCGTTCACCGGCCCGCCAGAATACTGCCGGCCACTTATACGAGCCTGACCTGATTAAAAGCTTAACATGCTTCGCATCACCATTACCCATAAGGGACAGCTCATCAATTACCGCATCCCTGAGTAGAAACTGAATCGGCCGGTGTTCCTCACCGTAAGGTTCCATCATCTCAACAATTTTTATTAAATCAGGATTCATGAAAGAAGACGGTACTTCAGCATCAATAGAAAGAACATCTTCAGTATGGAGAACATCAATATTTTGTGAGGCCTGGTGTACCCGCTTAAGAAATACTTCAAAATTATGTTTTTGTACACTGAACCCGGCAGCTCTCGGATGACCGCCGAAATCTATCAGGAGATCCTCAAATTGACTGAGAAATTCCTTAGCATTCAGAGTCTTATTGCTTCTAATGGAACCAATAAGCTTCTCTTCAAGATGCGCGATAACTATTGATGGAACATGATAGAGATTCATAAGCCGTGACGCAATTATCCCGGTTATACCGCGATGAAGATTTCGGTCATTCAGAACAATCAATTTATTATTGTGCTCCTCAAGACTCTTTAGTGCTTTCGGGAACAATCTATCCCAGGCGCTTTCCCCGATTTTCTTTCGTTCTTTATTCAACTTCACCAACTCTTTCGCCAGCTCTTCATGCTCTGTCCTGTTTTGACTGAGCAGCAGTCTGGCGGCAACCTGCGGTACCCCCAGCCTTCCTGCAGCATTAAAAACGGGAGAAACCTGCCAACCGATATCAGTGGTTGAAAGCTTCTTGCCAATCAAATTCTGTTCGACCATAAATGAGACCATCGCTTCCCTGCCGCCTGAATTCAATTGAGCCATACCGTTTTTAACCAGTATCCTGTTCTCATTTTTCATCGGCATCATATCCGCAATAGTTCCTATGGCGACCAGATCCAGGATTTTAAGATATTCTGAAGAGAGAGAGGGGTTTTTCATTTTTACGAAGGTTGTAAAAAGAGAGATAAACGCATCTATTTCCTGAATTTCCCCCTCTTTGTACTGTAGAGATCTGCTGATACCTTGCAGCCTGAGAAGGCTTTTTCCTGATAACGAAGGAAATATCTTCCATATTTCCGGGGCTGTATCAACAAGATGTATATCAACTTTCTCCCCGAATGCAGTTCTCAACTGCTTATACTCCAGGTCACGGTCATAAACCAGAATCGGATGACCAACAAGGAAATCCGCCAATCGTGATGATTCCAATTTCAGCAGACCGGGAACTATCTCCTCAGTAAGCCTGTCAGTCTCAACCAGATTCTCAAATTTAGCTGCCTGTATAATAACTGTCCCGTTCCCGGGTTCCGCATGAAGAAGAACCAGTTCTTGTTTGTAAAGATCAGTCCGGGAGAAATGAAGTGCCCATATGAGTTTTGCCGTTACTCCACATCCCGCAAGATTCGGAAAAGGATACCCGCAACCCTCAATCTTTGGATTTATGATTGCCAGAGCCGGCGGAAGAATTTCTCCGACTAAATGATGATCAACAATTATGGTATCTACGCCCAGGCTTGCGGCAAAGGCAATTTCCGTATTATTGGTAACTCCGCAATCCACGGTTATTATCAAGGTTCCATCCTCATCAGCAAACTGGCGAACACCTTCTTTTGTTAATCCGTACGGTTCATCCCCCTCAGGAAGACGCCAGCTGATCTGTATCCCCATTTCCTGCAGGCATTCGTGTAAAAGGACAGTAGAAGTAATACCATCAACATCCCGATCCCCGAAAATCCGTACTTTCTCTCCCTCATCAACAGCCTGCAGAATTCGGTCTACTGCAATTTCCATATCTTCAAAAAGAAAAGGGTTATGGAGATATACTAAATCGGATTCGAGATAAAATTTAATGTCTTCTTTTGCTGAAGCCCCTCTCCTTTCCAGGATTGAGGCTATTATAAGGTCTATAGAATATTTCTTGCTAATTTCCCTGACTTGTCTGCTGTCTACAACTTTTTTTTCCCAACTCATGAGCCCAATTTTATAGTAAAAAGCGGATCGTAGGAAGCTCCTTCACGAAATAATAATGAACTATACAGAATGATATTTTCTGCCTGAAAAGAGATTGATGGAAGTTCAATCAAGTGGTGAATCTGTTTTTTCTGCATTACCTGATCATTTTGACGTAAACGGGCTAATGTTATATGCGGATGATAGTTCTTCACTTTCAACATCCCCAATTCCCTGCAGAATATCCTGTGATATACCTGTAATCCCTGATTTGCTGAGTCGACAGCCGCTGCTATTACCCTGGGTTTCCGGGTTCCAGATGGGAACAGTACAAGCCTGTTCACAGAAATTTCGGCAACTGATAAGTGTTCCCGGATTTCTTTCATTGTCCCTATTATACTCTTACATTCAGATTCTGACTTTTCTCCTATAAAGAGGATCGTACAGTGCAGATTCTGTTTTGGCACAAGCCGGACATTCTTCTTTTCCCTGAGGGGCTTAGTACAATTATTGAGGGCTGCTGCTGCATTCTCAGGAAGGGGTACAGCAATAAAAAGTCTCATAAAATACCACCCTGCAGGGTCTTTAAGGAGCCTCCCACAACATGCAAAACAAGTGAAATTAACACTTTTCTCAAGTTGTCCATTGCTTTACCGCTTAAATTTACGGCAACTGCATCCTGCAAGGGTAAAGTCCGGGTATACAGGAGGTATTTTCGCGATCCCTGGTATATGGCAAGTTCCTGATATCTGCCGCAGCTGCTGCAGAGAAATGCATTCACTCCTGTATCAAATACAAGGGTTTCTGAATTTTCAAGGCTTTTCCCGCACTCAGGGCACTCTCCCAGTTCAGGGGCATACCCAATTATGGTAAGGAATCTCCAAATCGTCTGTACCAACAAGTTTTGGTTATCAACTCCCGCTCCGTTACTCAGTACGTCTAAAGATTCCATAATTAAATTATACAAATCACGGTATTCTCCGCCGCCGCCATAGGTCTTTATTATTAATTCCGCCCAGAATGAGGCCAGGTAAAAGGCATATATATCCAAACGTAAAAATTCCCGGAACTTACAGGTGCCTATATCCATAATCTTATACTGCTGTTTTACGGGATTGTAGTATAAATTGAATACTCCGGAAACAAACGGCTCAACCCAACCGGATAGTTTGCTCTTTCCTTTTTGGGCACCGAAAGCCGCAGCCTGCAGTAATCCGAGATCGGGGGAGAGCAAGGTTACCGATCTATGCAGATCACCCATTCTCCTGCTGGACAATATTATTGCTTCTGTACGAATATTTCTTTCCATCAGATTGAGCCTATAGGGAGAGTTATCTGTTGTCAAGATGATGCTTTTACCAATATTATATGCTATGATGCGTTCCATGAGAAAAACCCGTATGCTTCTGCTTACAATCATACTATTCACCTGTATCCGGGGTGCTTTCCCGTACCTGCTGACAGCAGTGGATCTGCCGGATAAGGCACAAATGGTTGAGCGGGGCGAATACCTGTCTATCAAGATTCTTACAATCGGTCAGGATGATCCTGTATACTTGTGGTACGGTCATATAGCAATTGTTGTTGAGGATTCACTTCGGGATACCGAGATTCTCTATGACTTTGGCGTTTTCAGCTTTAAGCAGGATAATTTTTACCGGAACTTTACCATGGGAAGATTAATATACGGAGTAGTTGCTGCTCCCACAGCCTATCGGATTTCCCTGGCAAAACTTTCCGGCAGGAATATAATGATAGCTACCCTGGATATTCCTCCTGAAAAGAGGTACGAAACGGCAATTTTTCTTCAGAACAAGGTTAAACCAGGCAACAATACCTACTTGTACCACCATTACTATGACAACTGCTCTACCAGGATACGGGATGTTATCAATATGGCTGTCGATGGACAACTTGAAACATGGGCAGTTGCCAAACCGGGTAGGATGACATACCGTGATCATATTCGCAGATACTCCGGAAACCATTTTTTTATGGACTGGGTGCTTAATTTTCTCCAAAGCGGGGTTATTGATAAACCTATAACGCTATGGGATGACATGTTCCTCCCTGATGAACTCAATGCGAATCTGCTGAATTTTCATTATATAGACAGTTCCGGGAATTCAGTGAAACTTGTCAGTAAATATGAAATACTTTCTGAATTTCCTGAACGAGGGGTGATCCCTTCAGAACCCGCAGAATACTGGCCTGCGGGAATTGCTGTAGGACTGCTTGCCGGAATTGCGGGTCTGGTTTTATGTCTCAGCTTTTTCAGGACAGGTAAAACTATTTGGAGGATTGCATATGGTACATATTCAGCTCTATACGGTTTGCTGTTCGGGACTCTCGGAACAGTACTTCTATTTATGATGATTCTTACAAATCATGATGTTACTTTTAGTAATGAGAACGTCTTGATTGCATCACCCCTGCTCCTTTGGATCGGGATCCTCGGCATTCTCATTGCTGCCGGTAAAAAGAAATTTTTCAGGCTGCAGAAACTGCTGTTTACCATTCAGGGACTTGCAGGACTTATTCTCTTAATTCTTAAGCTGATCGCAAGCGGGGTTTTCTATCAACAAAATTGGCTTACACTATCCATTCTCATACCATCTCTACTGATTATGAGCAGGTTCTGGATGAGAGAGCGGAATTAAAATAGTAATTGAGTCAATTTCATAAATCTTCGATTTATGAAATTGACTTCAGAAGTTTGTTTAAATAAGCAAACTTCACAAAATAGGATCCGTAGGACAATTTCAATTCATGGTACAATATGCGTTCCCTCGTTACTGTAAATTGCTTCATATAGGTGTTTAGGATCAGTAATAATTCCCTCATTCCCTGTTGAAGAGACAAAATTAATTACAGCTTTAATCTTTGGAAGCATGCTGCCGGGTGCAAAATGACCCTGATTGCTATACTGTTCTGCCTCACTACAGCTGATTCTATCAAGTTTTCTTTCAGTATCCTTCCCAAAGTTAATGCATACTTTATCGATAGCTGTAGAAATAACAAATAAATCTGCCTGAAGCTCTTTGGCCATAAGTGCCGCGGAAAAATCCTTATCTACTACAGCCTCTTTCCCTTTAAGAAGCCCTTTATCTGTTTTTATAACCGGTATCCCACCGCCGCCTGCAGCAATAACCAGTGCTCCCTGACCTGATAGTTTTTTGATTATCTCAATTTCAATAATGCTTATGGGAAATGGCGAAGGGACAACTCTTCTGTACCCCCGGCCTGCATCTTCCATAATATGCCAACCATCCGTTTCACGATGATATTCAGCATCCTCCTTATTCATGAAAGAGCCGATCGGTTTTGTCGGGGACCTGAATGATGGATCGTGCGGATTAACTTCAACCTGCGTTATTATTGTAGCTGCAGGAATTTGAATTCCTATTTTTTTTGCCTCATTATAGATTGCCATCTGCAGATTGTAACCGATAGCACCCTGGGTATCTGCTACACAGGAGTCCAGGGGAACTGTGTGGAGGATTTTTCGGGAGAATTCTGAGCGCCTGAGAACAAAACCTACCTGCGGACCATTGCCGTGTGCAATAATTATCCGGTGTCCCTCTGCAGCAAGCCTTACGATATGAACGGCAGTTCTTCTGGCTGCCTCAAATTGTGATGATACAGAAATATCCTGGGTTTTCTCAATGAGGGAGTTCCCCCCTATCGCTATTACTATTGTTTTGCTAGTCATATGTTCCTCCAACATCACAGCCTTTTAGAAGTTTGTCGGACTCCATATACAAGTATACTCCTTATGCAACATTTTGCAACAAACACTTGCAATAAATTAAAAAATTCTCTGATCCCTTTTTTCAAGCTCCCAAATTTTTATAAGTTGAACAGCATACGCAGTCTTTATTGCATGATATGGGATGTGTTGTTTTCATTGTTTCGAAGTATATATGTATGTTGTTTTTGTTACAAATACTATACTTAGACAGGATCTTTCTGTTATAATCCTCTCAGGAAATTCTGTATCCTGCTTATAATTAGTAGTGTCGATCTGGAGGTTTGTATTGTCACTGTACCGGGTTCATTTTAACTGGAAAAGCAAGGAAGTTACATTAAGCGCCGAAAAACTTGATATGACACACCCCTATTTTGTTTCGATAAAGGATATCATACTCCCGAAAGCAAGTTCACTTATAATTGACCCGAACCGGGAAAACTTTGAGAAAACCTTCGGAAGAGCCAACCATTTAATGATCCCCTTCCAGGCGGTGTCACTTATTGAGGAACTCGATAAGGAAGCAGCCGAGAAAGATCCGAAGGTAGCTTCCTTCTCAATTGTAGAGGTAAAGAAGAACAAGTCCCGGAAAGAGTAGTAAAAAAATTCATCTACACTCTCACGCTCTTCTAAAATTGCTGAAGACAGGGGAATCAATGTCAGTATTCCGGAAATTTTTGATACCGGCATCCCAAGGACATCCCCCGCATAGAGAATCATCAATGCCCCCACCATCACATACATGTTCACTGGTGAAAATATATTGGCAAGAAGCGCGAATTTCTGTCCTTTTTTCCTTTCCGGTCTGGTCAGTTCTTCCTTTTTGTTCATGGAATCAAATACTACCAGTTATTGTATTTTTGTCTTGAAACTGACCAATAAAATAATCTATAGAATCTGTATTACTTCAAAAAGCTTTGAAGTAATACAGATTCATGTATGCAGCTTTAATCCAGCTGGTTCGCCTCTGCGGGATCTACATGCTTATCAACCTGGCCTACCGGTTCCTCCAGATAAACCAGCGGCTGATCTTTCGGAAGTTTACCCTTCATTACCGGAATCCACTTTTCATGTGCCTGCATAAGTTCACGAGTCATAACCCTGATCTCATCCAGTGTACAGCTCATGCCTGTCAGCGGATCCATCGCCATAGCCTGGAAAAGAATTTCAGGATCTGCACTTATTGTAGCCTCAACTGCCAACTGCTGGACATTAATCTGAGTACGGTTTATTGCTGCAAGCTGTGTGGGCAATGCCCCGATTTTGATAGGCCGCATGCCGTTTTTATCAACAAGTATAGGTACTTCAACCATGCACTCTTCCGGCAGGTTTGTGATAAGACCATTGTTTTTCACGTTTCCATAGATAACCGCTTTCTCGCCTGTTGCTTTTGCATTGATGATGATCGACCCATATTCATGACTCCTCTCAAGAGAGACCGGTTTTTCCCAGGTAGCCATTTTTTCCATAGTCTCTTTCCAGGGACGGGAGTATAGTTCCTTTATAAAACCGGATCCGCCATTCCATTCGGAAAAATCTTTTGGACAGTATCTGGCAATAGTCTGTTCATTCTTCCTGAACCAGGGATTGTACTCTGAACCGTGGCCCGATGACTCGGTAACAGGATACCCAAAATGCTTTAAGTACTCCATTCTTGTTGAATCACCAAACCAGATCTCCGGTTTTACAGCCAGTTCCCTGATTTTAGGAAGCAGGTCTTCGCCATCTTTTTCATATTTTATAAACCATGCCTGATGGTTTATTCCGGCACATTCAAAGTTTACATCTTCAAAATCGATACCTAAGCGTTTTGCCCACTCGCCGCCGGTTCCCTGCACGGAATGACAAAGTCCGACAAGCTGCAGTTCCGGTTCTGCTTCCATCATTCCCCAGGTAAGCATTGACATGGGATTTGTGTAGTTGAGTACAAGCGCGTCAGGGCAAATATCCATTATGTCATGTGCCATTTCACGAAGCACGGGCAGGGTCCGGACACACCGCATGATGCCGCCTGGTGTCAGGGTGTCCCCTATACACTGATCAATCCCGTATTTCATGGGTATGTCAACTTCTGTCTCAATTGCCTCTACACCGCCTATCAGAATACTGATAATAACAAAATCAGCACCCTTAAGAGCCTCTTTTCGGTCATTGGTTGCTGTTATGACTGCTTTATTATAGCCGCCTTCTACTGTAATGCGCTTTGCTATTCTCTCAGCATAGGAAAGTCTCTCGGGGTGAACATCCACTAGTCTGATCTCGACATCAGAGAGTGCGGGATACGACAGAATGTCTGCAGTTAAACGACTGGAAAAACTAAGACTCCCGGCGCCGATTATTACTATTTTCTTTGACATGCTTACTCCTCCGTAAATAATTTCTTTAAATAGAATAGTATGCAATGAGTAATCATAGAAGTGGAAATATGTGACATACAGATGGTAATTTGTGTGTTTTTATGCTATATTAGTGGCTTATGATGAAGCAGTTGTTTTTAACAGGATATTCACCCCTACAATGCAAGCCACTTTTTTTTGGTTTTGAGAAATGTTCCCCTGGTCATGATTATTCCGGATTCAGGGACCATTACCTACTCCATCTTATACACAAGGGGCAGGGAACCTTTTATTTAAAAGGAAAGCGCTGGGATTTGGGACGGGGAGATGGTTTTCTCATTTTCCCAGGTGAAAAAAACCGGTATGTCGCATCAATAGAAAAACCCTGGCAGTATGCATGGGTCGCATGGGAAGATCCCGCTAATGAAACGATGGATAGATTCAGCTTATCCCCGAAAAATCCCTGTATTCATCTTCCGGATTACCTCAGTTCAAACCTCTCGTCAATTTTACAGAGTAATCACCCGAATTTAATTAAGCAGAATAGGGCTGTTGGTTGGTTTTCTTCTTTCATGCAGTTTTTACTTGAAGAGTATAGGGGAAACCATGCCGCAAGCAAGCGTGAATTCGGGAAGAATGGAAAACCAGGACATGGAAAGAGAATGCAGGAGTTCATTCACGAAAACTACACTAGCCGGATCAACGCTGACGATGTGGTACGGCATGTAAATCTCGAACGAAGCTACGCTTCACGTATTTTCAAAAAGACATTTGATACCGGAATCTATAGCTATATCTCTGATATACGTTTACAGAGAGCTTGCGCTCTTCTTATGAGTAATTATTCGGTGAAAGAAATCTGTTTTTCCTGCGGCTATTCTGATTACGGCAACTTTTTAAAGATCTTCAAAAAAACGAGTGGTCTTAGCCCAACTGAGTATAGGCAAAGAAACAGATCCGGCAAATATTAAATTGAATGTAAAAAGGAGACGTGTGGGTAAATAGAGATCAGCTGCTGAAATCAGAAGACCTTACCAGAGTGTTTTTACTTTATATTTTCCGATTGATATCTTAATACTTATCTCACAGTAGCTTATGGCACTGAAAAAAAGATCGTTCCCACTTTCCAGGATTTTTATTCTCAAACGAGCGAGAGAAGTGGAGCAGCTTGATGATCCATTTCTCTCGCTCGTTTGAGAATAAGATAACGTTTCCATAGAAAGTTCGGTTTTTAAAAAAACATTGTCAAAAAATCGATTTCCATGCTACATTTACTTGTACTAAGAGTATAGATTAAAAATAGTTATGAGGCGTTCACGTGGGAATAACAATTAAGGATGTCGCTAAAAGAGCCGATACATCTATCACTACTGTATCTCGTTTGATGAATAAAAGCGGTTACGTATCTAAAGAAGCTAAAAAAAGAATTGATAAAGCCATAAAAGATCTGGATTACAAACCCAATGTGATGGCACAAGGGCTTATTAATAAGAGTTTAAGCATGAAAACCGTGGGAATTCTGATTCCCGATATGCAAAATCTGTTTTATCCAGCCATTCTGACCGGACTCGAGGACGAACTGGAGCGCCACGGTTACAGCATTTTCCTGTGTATTACGAACAGGGGTCAGGATATGGAAAAAAAATATATCGATACCCTTCTCGGAAAGAATGTAGATGCGATAATTTTTGCGGCGGCCTGTGCACGGGAAAATTCAGCTGATTACTTGGTAGAGCTCAGTGAGAAAGTCCCTGCTCTCCTCATCAACGATTATATTATCGGGTCTGATATATGTTCGGTTATGGCAGACGAAGTTGGAGGTGCCTATAAAGCGGTAACCTATTTACTTGGCCTGGGACATACAAAAATTGGATTTATAAATGGAAACGCCGACCGCACTACCTACAGACAAAAACAGGAGGGGTATGAAAAAGCCCTCGCTGTTAATGAAATCAAACCTAATAATAAATATTTGATGAGGGAAACCCCTAATGAACAGGGGGGATACAAAGGCGCGAAGAAATTCCTTGCCCTTTCCGATCCTCCCACTGCTATATTCGCTGCAAGTGACCAGATGGCTATAGGCGTCATAAGAGCAGTTCTGGAGGTCGGTTATTCAATTCCCGAGGATTTTTCGCTCATCGGCTTCAGTAATATTCCCCTTGCTGCCGAGGTATACCCGCAACTGACAACAATAGACCAGTTTCCCTATAAAACAGGCAAACTAGTCGGTGAAATGGTTATGAAAATGATTAATAAAGAAGACTTGACTCAGAGAAGGATCCTTATAGAGCCAAAGCTGCTGATCCGAAAGACCTGCCGGGAGTTGAAATAGGATCCGGTTTGCCGGAATTACCCTGCTTACGATCTTAACCCTTCCCTTTACTAAAAAGCCTATACTCCTGGAAAATTGATTACTATAAGCTTTATAACCCAATCTCATCTATCGACTGGATTGATGAGATTACAGGAATAGTGTCAATACTCAAGGCACCACGGATTGCCAGTTCATAACGAATCTTTGGGATAGGGTGTTCCACATCCATGGTTTCTACTTGTAAGCTGTATTCGGTATATTGCGTGCCGCTCTTTTTTGTGGGTTCTTCAGCAAATACATTATTATCAGCAATGTATTGATCAATTTCAGCAACATTTTTATTGGCTGCATTAAATAATAGAAGTACTTTATTTTCAGCATTTAAGGCACCGGAAAGATTAAGTAAAAACATTTTAAGCAGCTCGAATTTTTTTTTGTCCTTTTTTAATTCAGGTTTTATCCAGATACCGGTCTCTGATTTCATTACTTCATCAATAATGTCTAATCCATAATTTCGTAAGGCACTGCCGGTTTGAGTAATTTCCAGACCAATATCAGCACCGCCGTTTTTTACTTTAGCTTCTGTTTTTCCCCAGGTTTCATAAATAAGTACCCCTTTTTTAATTTTTGACGGAGTTTTATATTTCTGAACAGAAAATTCGTTATATTGTTCCTGAAGGCCTCTCTCTTTCAGGATATCTTTTAGCCAATTTAGGGCCAAGTAAGGCATTTCTGAAACAACAGTTATTAAACCTTTTTCTTGTAATACCTGACTAACATAAGCAGCAATATTAGTTACTTCAAATCGTTTGTCAACAATTCCAACAATGCGAACATTTCCCCGGCTCAGTGACATCACTTTTTCAAGGGTGATAGTTGTTTGGTACTCATATTTTAATTCCAGGATTCTTTCTTTAATCCAATCGTCTCCGCCAATAGCCACATCAATTTCATCAAGTCCCAGTTGAGAACCAAATTCCTGGGGTCGTCCATCCCACCCCATATAGGTTGAAATTGTAGTAAACACACTTGGGCCGCCTGATTTATAACCTTTGGTATAAAATCCGGCGTTATCTAAAAGCTGAATTAAATTTCCTCCCCTCTTGGGGTCTGCTAATGAGCCTGCCGGCATTCCGATAGTAAGCATACTTATTTCTCCTTATCCTACAAATTCCAGATTTCCATCTTTGGTAATACGCCGGTAATAACAGGAAGCATAAGGATTACCGTCCTCTTTTTTTGCATGACAGGCGCCTTTCCCCTGGGGCGTTACCAAATATAAAAGTGAATTTTGTTCACAATTGATCCGGATTTCATCTATCTTAAGCATATCCCCACTGGTAAGTCCTTTTTTCCAAAGCTCCTTACGGCTTCTACTCCAATACGTTGCAAAACCACTTTTCATGGTCTCTTCATAAGCTTGTTTATTGGCAAATGCCAAAATAAGGACCTCTTTGCTTATACTATCTTGGGTAACCACTGGTATCAACATATTATCATCATCAAATTTTAATAATAGATCGTTGGTATATTCTTTCGACATAATACTGCTCCAGACACATTTAATATTGTACCATCCTAATTTGTGAAGCCAATCAGGTCAATGGAGGATCCTTATTTTATTAAATTTTTAAACAGAGACATAATCCAGGGGTCGTGAACCGCTTCCTGTAACTTTACTTTTAATTGAAATGAGAGTATTCTTTTAAATATATGAAGATACATTATGAAAAGCAAAAACTTTTTTCAACAACCAAAGAAAAAGGACTTTTCTGGAGTTATGACAAAAAAATAGAATATTCACCGGCTTTTGATCCATTGCTTGTTGAAACAATTTTAAAATATGGCGATTTTGCAGATTTAAGAAAAATATTTTCACTTTATGGGAAAAGCGTTGTCGAAAAAATCTGGAAAGAAAAATTGATTGGTGATACCCGTTTTGTTAAGGTTAACTATTTAGTCGCAAGGGTTTTTCTGGGAATGGATGTCGAAGCAGGATTCTTTAAAGGTGGTATGAGTGATCGAGAAAAAAAGCTTCGGATGTCTGCGTCCTGAGACTGCCGGCGTTTTACAGGTTTTTATAGAACATGCTCCATTTTTATCCAAATATGTTCTTGTAGGCGGTTCCGCACTGGCTTTGCATGTATGTCATCGAAAAAGTGAAGATTTAGATTTCTTTACATTTTCGGATAGTTATGACAAAAAAGAGATTATTGATTTCTTATATAATTTTAGTAAAAGTGAGATTATTAATGAGACAAAAGAGCAAATTGATCTATTGTGCGATGGAGTCAAAGTAACCTTTTTTAATGCAAAGTGGACATTCCTTAAACCTGTTAAAATAGATAAATTAAACATTGCCTCAATTGAATCAATAGCAGCAATGAAGATAAATGTGCTTTTTCTACGGGCTAAATATAGGGACTATTATGATCTCTATTTCATTGCAAAAGAAAAATTATCTCTGAATGAAATATTTGAACAGGCAAAAAAAGTTATAGATGGGATTACTTATAAGCTTTTTTGTATTGCATTAATTTATGTAGATGATATAGAAGATGATTTAATAACACATCTGGATCCAATAAAAACAATAAGCAAAGAAGAAATAAGGACATTTTTTGAGAAAAAATTGAATCAATAGAATCTGATTCTTTACGTTTTCCACCACCATAATCCTGTTTTTTGAAGTTCTTTTAAAACGCTTTTAAAACAAAATCCTGATTTAGCTGTTTTTTACATAAAGGCCTTTCCGACAGCTTAAAGAATCATTACATTATTATCATCTGAATTGAGCTAGGAGTTTGTCGGACTTGATGCTTTTAAGGGTATTTTTAGAGATTTTTTCCATAATTAAGGAGCGAATGAGGAGAATATATGCCATATTCGACGATTGAGCGACGCAAAAGATGGAAAAAAGGTCAAAAAATAGACCAAAATGATTAAGTCCGACAGACTCCTAGAGAAAGTTCAAAACCTGATTACCTCAGAAACATGAAGGAGAATTTATATGCCAGAACAGGGAATCCTGCCTATTGATCAAATCTTGCCAAACAGGTTATTTGTAATACCTCTGACAGGCAACCCAATATTCCCCGGTATTTTCACCCCATTGCTTATCGAATCCACTGATGATATAGCAGTAGTAGAAAAATCACTGGAGCACGACAACATGATAGGTCTGCTCCTGACAAAAGATGAATCCGAGAATGAGTTTGATCCTGCAAATCTGCACGCTGTAGGGACAACAGCGAAAATCGTCAAAAAAATCAACCTGCCTGACGGCGGAATAAATATATTTATCTCTACTCTTAAACGGTTTAAGGTAAAAAAGTTTATCTCTGATCAAAAACCCCTGACTATTGCCGTGGAGCATCTCGATAGTATTAATGAGAACAGTATAGAGGTCCGGGCATTAACCCGTTCCCTGATAATGGAGATGAAGCAACTCTCTAAAGAGAATCCCCTCTTCACTGAGGAGATGCGGCTGAATATGGTTAATATCGACCATCCTGGAAAAATCGCAGATTTTATTACATCGATAATGAATCTGGAACGGAATGAACAGCAGGACATTCTGGAAACACTCGACACCCAGGAGAGAATGGAAAAAGTTCTTGTCTTTATAAAAAAAGAGCAGGAATTAATGAAAATCCAGAAAAAAATCCAGGACCGCATCAATAGAAAAATTGAAAAAAACCAACGTGACTATTTTCTCAGGGAGGAATTGCGGGCTATCCAGCAGGAGCTGGGAATGACAACAGACCCTAAAACCAGCGACTTAAACAGGTATAAAGAGCTGTTTAAAAAACTTCCCCTGAATGATGAAGCAAAAGAACAAACGGAAAAAGAACTGGATAAGTTCCAGTTTCTGGACCCGAACTCTGCTGAATACTCAGTTACCCGCAACTATCTTGAGACTATTGTATCTCTTCCGTGGAAAAATCCGAAACCGGAAAATTTTAATATAGTTAAAGCCAGGCGAGTCCTGAACCGCGACCACTATGGGCTGGATGATGTTAAGGATAGAATCCTTGAATACCTGGCAGTCAGGAAACTGAAAAAAGATACAAAAGGATCAATTATTTGTCTTATCGGTCCTCCCGGAGTAGGTAAAACATCAGTCGGCATTTCTATTGCAAAATCCCTGAGGAAAAAGTTTTTCAGGTTTTCTGTCGGCGGTATGCGGGATGAGGCAGAAATTAAAGGTCATAGACGAACGTATGTAGGGGCAATGCCTGGTAAGATAATCCAGGGACTGAAAATAGTTAAAACAAAAAACCCGGTATTCATGATTGATGAGATTGATAAAATGGGATCATCTTACCAGGGAGATCCTTCATCAGCACTGCTTGAGGCCTTGGATCCTGAGCAGAATATCGCATTTCGGGATCATTATCTTGATCTGCCGTTTGATATCTCCCAAATACTGTTTATCGTTACCGCAAACACCCTTGATACCATACCCCGGCCGCTTATTGACCGAATGGAAATCATCAGACTCTCAGGATATATCTCACAGGAGAAGGTTTCGATCGCAAAAAAATATCTTATCCCGAAAAGTCTGAATAAAAGCGGGATAGATAAAAAATCAGTAACTTATACAGCAAAATCTCTCACAAAAATTGCTGATGAATATGCCCGTGAAGCAGGTATGAGAAACTATGAGAAAGCCCTGAATAAAATTCATAGAAAGATTGCTATGGAACTGATTGAACAATCACCGGAACTCCCGATTGTAATTAACCCGGAGCGGCTGGAAAAATATCTTGGCAAACCTGTTTTCAGGGAAGATGAAATTAAGAAAGCCATTAAGCCCGGCATGACAATAGGGCTGGCCTGGACAAATTTCGGCGGCGACACCCTGATTATTGAGTCGGTAAATATCCCCGGAAGGAAGGGGGAAATGAAACTTACCGGCCAGATGGGAGATGTCATGAAGGAATCTGCTGATATCGCATACACATATATCAGACATATCGCATCCAATTACGACATCCCGGATGACTATTTTACCAACAACTCCATACATCTCCATATACCGGAAGGCGCAACCCCAAAAGACGGTCCGTCAGCGGGTATAACCATGGCATGCTCATTGTTCTCCCTGGCAAAACAGAAAAAAGTGAGAAGTTCCCTTGCAATGACCGGAGAACTTTCACTGGCTGGAAAGGTAATGCCGATAGGGGGATTAAAAGAAAAGGTCATTGCAGCCCGAAGAAATAGAATAAAAACCATTATAATTCCCAGTCACAACTCCCGTGACCTTGAAGAAATCCCTGAACATGTTAAGAAAGATATAACCTTTCATGCTGTTGATACGATGGAAGAGGTTTTGGAAATCGCTTTTGATCTTGCTGAAAAGCAATAGAGAAAACGGGAAAGGAAGAAAAATTTATTCATGGAACTATTAGCGCCAGCCGGAAATCTCGAAAAATTATATTATGCTTATGAGTATGGTGCAGATGCTGCATATATTGGTATTAAGAATTTTTCTTTACGTGCCAGGGCTGACAACTTCCATGAAGATGAGTGGAAACGCATACGGGAAATAAAAAGTGAAAAAAAACTTTACGGTGCATTGAATATCTATTTTCACAAAGATGATCTGAAAAATCTTGAATCACAGATAGATTATTTGACCAAGTACCCCTTTGATGCCTTTATCATAAGTGATTTAGGACTTCTCCCCGTTTTGAAGAAATACTTCCCCGATCATGAACTGCATCTCAGCACACAGGCAAATTGCACCAATGCTGAATCGGCAGGAATATACCGGGATCTCGGATTCTCCAGAATAATACCCGCAAGAGAGACAAACCTGGTAGATATCGCAGAAATTAAAAACCGGTTCCCGGATCTTGAAATTGAGGTATTTGTTCATGGTGCCATGTGCATGGCCTACTCGGGCCGGTGTTTCCTGAGCAGTTTTCTTTCAAACAGGAGCGCGAATAAAGGTGACTGTGCCCATACCTGCAGATGGAAATACCGGATAGCTCAGAATCCCGGAGAAATCACTCTGGAGGAAGAAGAGCGTCCCGGTGAACTGTTTCCTTTGATTGAAGGAGACAACTTTACCACCATCCTCTCATCCAAAGATCTCTGTATGATTGATCACTTGAAAGAATTACGTGATGCCGGGGTCGACGCCCTTAAAATTGAAGGCAGGATGAAATCGATATATTATACGGCAGTTATAACGCGAACATATAAGAAAGCCCTTGAAGCCCTTAAAAACGGACTGCCCGCCCAATCCTGGGAAAACTACAGGAAAGAGCTTGATTCGGTAAGCCACCGTGAATTCTCCACAGGATTTTTCTTTGACAGAGAGAGTATCCAGATACCCACAGACCGGAGTTATCTGCGGACACACCTTTTTCTTGGCTCTGTCGGTGAACATATCGGGGATGGTATATACAAACTTATCGTAAAAAACCAAATCCAGACCGATTCTCCTGTTGAGTATATCGGCCCGGATATCCTGTATAGGACAGATGATAGTTTCACGCTTCTTGATGATCAAAAGCAGCCCGTAACAAAAGCTGATCATGGTAAAGAATTCTTCATAAAACCATCTTCACCTGTTCAGGAAGGGTATATTCTCCGTAGAAAACTATAATTCCATTTTAAGAACATCCTCTTCAAGTTCTTCCCTGAATTGCCTGGTATATAGATTACAGTAATGACCGTTTTTCTCCATCAGCTCAGTATGAGTTCCGGATTCAAGAACCTTCCCTTCATCCAGGACTAGTATCCTGTCTGCACTCCTGATGGTTGACAGACGATGTGCTATGATAAAACTGGTTCGGTTCTCAAGTACTGTCTCAATAGCATGCTGAATAAGAAGTTCCGTTTCTGTGTCTACTGACGAAGTAGCCTCATCCAGTACAAAAATTGCCGGCTGTGCCAGCAGGGCGCGTGCAAAAGAGATCAATTGTTTTTCACCGGTCGAAAGCATAGCCCCGCCTTCACCTACCTCTGTATCGTAACCAGCCTCAAGTTTTCCGATAAAATGGTGCGCATTAACCATTTCAGCAACTCTTTCCACCTCTTCATCTGTTGCGTCCAGCCGTCCATATCTAATATTTTCCCTGATATTACCGCTGAAGAGATGAGGAGCCTGCAGTACATACCCCAGTTGCGATTGAAGAGATTCCATTGAGTAATCCCTATAATCTTTTCTATCTATTCTGATGATGCCGGTTACAGGTTCATAAAACCTGCAAATAAGATTAACGATGGTGCTTTTCCCCGATCCGGTCTCACCAACCAACGCAATTGTCTCACCTGCTGATACTTTCAGCGAAAAGTCTTTCAGTACACCCTCATTTTCGACATATTGGAAAGATACATTATCAAACTCAATATTCCCCTCGATTGGTGTCGTCAGAATCCCGGTATCGTGAATATCAGGGTCTGTATCGATCAATGAAAGAATACGTTCAGCAGAGGCCTGGGCATACTGGAATTGTGCAATCACCCGTGATACTTCAATAACCGGGTCAAAAAACCGGGTAGTGCAAATTATAAAGAACACCAGATCCCCATAGGTTATACCGGCCGTTGCTATAATTGCTCCGCCTCTCCAGAGCGCAAGAGCTGTTCCTATGCTGCCCATAATCAAGACAAAAGGCAGGTAAATTGAGGAAATCCTGGCAGCTTTAATAGAGGTCGTACTCATTTTACCGGTAAGCTGACTAAACTCACGGAAGTTTTCTTCTTCCCTTACCAGTGTTTTTGTTGTTTTTGCTCCGCGGATTCCCTCATTAAACCCTCCGGTAACCCGGGAGTTTATATTTCGTACAATTCTATAACGCTTTAATATTACACGCTGAAAAAAATAACTGATAACCACAAGAATCGGGATAACACCAAAAGCAACAAGTGCCAGCTGCCAGTTTTTCACTACCATGAGAACTGCCAGCAGCAGCATCAGGGTAACTCCCCAGGATATATCCACCATACCCCAGGTGAGAATTTCACCAAGCTTCCTGATATCTGATGTCATTCGGGCCATCAGCCAGCCGACGGGAGTTTTATCAAAGTAGCTGAATGTCAATTTCTGAATTTTGTCGAATGCATGTTTCCCTATTTCATACCGTATACGCGATTCAATTACTCCAGCCAATTCTATAAATTTCCATATGGAAATTGCCTGCAAGGTGAATATCGTTACCAGAATAACCGTATACCACGGAAGGGCCTGTAAATCATTCGGTATAATTATATGATCAATTATCCACCCGGTTAATAATGGCATTGCAGCATCAACTACTGCCAGCAGCATTAACATGGAAATTAAGAGATAAATCTGTTTCTTAACACGGGCAGCATAGCCGAAAATGCTTTTCCACATTTTCCACTCAATTTTTTTCCCGATAAAATCTTCTTCCTGATGTTTCAAATTTTCACTCATTTTCCCGCCTCCACCGAAACAGCAGATTGAATATTCCAGATTCGCTGGTATAATCCATCCCTGCTTATTAGATCTTTATGCGAACCGACTGCAGAGATTGAACCGTCCTCAAGAACAATAATTTTATCAGCCTCAGAAAGAGTTGTAATTCTGTGCGATATAATGAATGTTGTTGATTTCCTTTCACGCTTTTTCAGCTCCCTTCTTATTGATTCATCAGTTATTGTATCAACCGCACTAAGTGAATCATCAAAAACCAATACCGGCGGATTTTTAATAAGTATCCGCGCAATTGCGATCCTCTGTTTTTGCCCGCCTGACAGGGTAACCCCGCCCTCGCCTACTTCAGTATCATATTTTTTATCAAACTTCATTATTACGGAATGAACTGCCGCAGTCGCTGCGGTCTCAAATATCTCCTTTTCGCTTGCCTTTTTACGGGCAAGGGAAATATTATCTTTTACAGATTTATTAAAGAGGAAAGGCTCCTGAAGTACTATGCCGACATGATCCCGAAGATACTTCTTTTTAATATCCTTTATAGGAATTCCATCGATAAAAATCTCTCCTTCTGTAGGTTCATATAAACGGGCTAACAGATGAATAAGAGTTGACTTTCCGGATCCGGTAGGTCCAAGGATAGCTACAGTTTCTCCAGGTTTAACCGTAAAGCTGATATTACTCAGTATCGGGTGATGCTTGTCATAGGAAAATGACACATTCCTGAACTCTATTCCTCCGCTTATCGCTGGTTCAAGGCCTTCCTCCTGTGCAAATTCATTATCGTCCTCCTGCAGGACTTTACCTATACGATCCCTGGCCACAAACATTTTTCCCATATCAGTCAGGATTCGCCCCATCTGTCGAATCGGCCACAAAAGACGCTCCACATAAGCTATAAAGGCAATGTACATGCCGAGTGTAATAGTTCCGGATGCAGCCCAATATCCTCCAATAACAATTACGAGGGAAATCTGCATAAGACATATCCAGTCGGAGATAGCCCAAAATGAGGCAACAATTCTGAGAAGCTCATAAATTCGATCCCTGAATGCACCATTTTTCTTCTCATATTTATCTATCTCAAAATCCTGCCGAGCAAAAGCACGTACCACACGAATTCCTGTCAGGTTTTCCTGTATAACATTTGACAGGGCTCCTTCAGCCTCATCCACTTCCTTGAATTTTTTCCTCACTTTTTTAAAAAAGTAGAATGAAAACAGGAAGATTAAAGGCATAAGTGCTATAGCTATGAACATCATTTTTACATTCAGTTCAACCATAATAAAAGATGCGATAGCCAGGATAAAAAATGCCCGCCCAATCTCTGTCAATTGTCCTGCAAAGAATACCCTGACGGTCTCCACATCAGAGGTGCAGCGCTGCATTATATCACCGGACTCTACTTTTACATGATACTCATACGTTTTGCTCTGCAGATGCTCATACAGTTGGTTCCGCATTTTCATTGCCGTTTTCTCAGAAGCCCTGGCCGTTAATATTCCCTTTAAGTACATAAAATAACCGCCTGCAATTGTCAGCAGAAGAAATACCGATGCATTCCAGAGAAGCTCAATATTTCTGCCGCTGCCGGATTGCCGGGAAAGGATCCAGGTAAACCATTCCGGGAGCGTTGATTCCATTCCACCAAGGGTAGTGTCAAGTGAATAAGTGAGAATTAGCGGTCTGGCCATCATGATAAGTGTAGAGAGTCCAATAGAGATAATTCCAAAAAAATAGAGAATCCTTGAACCTTTCATCCATTTCCAGACACTGGCTTTATTTGTATATGTTTTACTTTCTTTTGTTGTTTTCATAATTCCAATTCTATTTGCTGACGGCAAATGACAATCTTTTGCCGTTAATTCCATTCCTGCACATGCAGAAACCGACATTCTTATCCCCTCACGGGGTTTATCTAAAGCGGGATATTAAATTGTGTATGATTTCAGTCACTAGACAGGTTCAGTACACAGCAATCCCCTAACTTCAGTTGAAAAATTCATAATAATAATGTTCATAAAAAATCCTCCCCTGAGTCTTTAGCGAAATTGCTGTATCTATTCAAACACGGTTTGTAATTACTGTCAATCGTTTTTTTTATTAATTTTGATATTTTTGTAAAAAATTTTAGGGAAAAATCAGGTGAGATAAACCAATTAATATCAGCAAAATGGATCCCTGCCCTACTGTCATGTATATATCAAACGATTCCCTTAAGTCTAAAATGCATCTGATCCTTTGCGCTGTGATAGCAACCTATACCCGGCCAAAAGTAAAACCCCTAATACGGGAAAGATTGCCATAATCCTGAACATACGGGAGAATCCTACGCTTTCTATCAGAAGACCACCAAGGGGACTTCCTAAAATAGCTGCCAATCCCCAGCCAACAGACATATATATACTAATTGCGAGAGTTTTATTTTCAGGCGCAATTTTTGCATTGATAAAACTGATGCATGCGGCATGAAGGACCCCGAACGTTAAACCGTGCAGTAGTTGGATAAATCCAATAACTATGAGTGAATCAGTAGAACTAAATACGAAAATCCGTACAGCCATAGCTCCCACCCCAAGCACTATGGCAAGAAACCTTCCGGTACCACGTATGATCCTGCCGGCAAACATAATGGGAAATATCTCGGCAGAAGTAGCTATTAACCAAAAGAGACCTATATTGGCAACATGCATCTCCTCCTGAAGAAAGATAGAGAAAAAAGAGTAATAACTGCTGAAACCAAATCGTCCGAGAAAAACCACGACTATCATGATAATATACTGGGTTGTTATTGTTTTTCCCTCAGAATTCTTTTTATTTATCCAACCCCTGCCTTTCCTGTCAGCCTGTACAACTGGAGCTGCAGACGGGAGAAAGAAAATAGATACCGCATAGGCTGCACCCAAAAAGAGTGTTCCCCAGGCAATCATAGTAGGTGTCGGTGAGTTAAAAACTCCTGTTATCGTAATAAAAATCATTACTGCAACAAAGCCTATGCTCCCTGCAGCCCGAACATGCCCATAATCATGCTCAGGGTCTGGGAGATTGTGACTGATCATTGAATCATTTAATGGCAGAATTGGTTTGAACAGAAACCCGAATAACGCTGTAAAAAGAAATAATAAAAAAAGCAACTGTGTCTTTAGCATCACGAATAGAATAACTGAACCAACTAAGGTGCATAGCAGTAATACTGTCCGGAATTTACCAGTCCTATCGACAATTGCCCCTAACAACAGCGGACCGGCTATTCCTGCAACTTCCCAAACCCCGATGATTGTACCGGTAACAGAGTGGGAAAGCCCTTTTCCGTAAAGAAATATCTGAAAATAAGGCACAACAATTGCGTACATAGCGTAGAACATAAACAGACTGAATATATATTTGGTTTTATTAGGTATCATTGCTAAACTGTGTATCATGTAATTATGTAATTGTCATTAGCTTAAATTAAAATTATATACATACGTATATTGACAAATAAGCAGTCATGTTCTATTATATCGTAACACGTTGCATCGTTACACAACATATCGTAAATCTATACATTGGAGTGTTCATGTATGAACCCGGAAAAATTCTCCCCCTTGACTGAAGCAAGTTTTTACATACTCATCTCACTTATAACTCCCCTGCATGGGTACGGGGTTATGAAAAAAGTGGACGACTTAAGCTCTGGACGGGTTAAACTTGCCTCGGGGACACTATATGGGGCATTATCAAATTTACACTCTTCAGGGTTAATTACCAACAAAGAGGGAACAGATAACCGAAAGAAAAAACTGTATGAAATCACCCAATCCGGAGTTTCTCTTGCAGAACATGAAATAAAACGACTTCAGGAAATGGTTCACAACGGCACGATCCTCATGAACAAGACAGAGCAGGAGCAATAGATGAAAAAAAATACTGAACTTATTAAGAAGATAAATGCTCATAAACACAACATAAGCGAGTGAGGCGTTACATGAACAGAGAAGCTCTGGAAGAAAGTATCAGGACTAATTGCGATATTGCATTTTCCCGTTCAAGCGGTCCGGGAGGACAGCATGTCAACAAAGTTAGTACCCGTGTCCGTCTCACTATTTCTATCGACCACTTATGCGGCTTATCCCCGGAAGAACTGGAACGACTTCTGACCTATCATAAAAAATTCCTTATCAGTAGTAAATACCTGCAAGTTTCTGTTGAGGATACCAGGTCCCAGCACCGAAACCGGGAAATAGCTGTATCCAGAATGGTAAGTGAAATAGAAAAGGCTGCAGCAATACCTAAACAGAGAAAACCTTCATCACCCAACAAAGCAGCAAAGGAGCGCCGCCTTAAAGAAAAAAAGCAACTGAGAATGAAAAAAATATTAAGAAGCAAGGTAGATCCGGA
>JAGLNY010000124.1 GCA_023139255.1 Spirochaetales bacterium | reverse complement strand
GTGTCAGGGCTGTGTTTCACAGACCGCATCCTCAAAAAGAGACTGACAAAGGAGCTGTGAATTCAGCTAAACGGTTCCTGGAAAATGCAGGAGTTAAACCATGATGAAATATAAGGGATATAGTGGTAATGTTGTATATGACTCAGATGCAAAACTATTTCATGGTGAAGTAATGAATACGCGCGACGTTATTACTTTTCAGGGTAAATCAGTTGAAGAGATAGAAAAGGCTTTTAGGGAGTCTATAGAGGATTATCTTGCATGGTGCATAGAAGAGGGAGCAAGTCCTGAAAAACCTTATTCTGGTAGATTTAATGTGCGGCTATCACCTGAACTCCATAGAAATGTAGCTGTTACTGCCGAAAGTATGCACATATCAATAAATCAATTAGTAGAGAAAGCTCTTATTGATGAGATAGCACTCATTCAATCGTAGTGTTCTGGTCAGACGTGGCTCAAAGCATATGATGCCTCCACTGTTCCTGTCGTTTCTCCTGCAGGGGACTATCCCTGACTCCAGCGCAGTTTACATCCTTGTCCTTGCAGAAATTATACCCCCTGCAGTTAAGTCTTTTTATTTTATGCAGATTGTAATGGATTAAGATGGCTTTTTGTTTTAGAATCACGATATGGCAGCATCGCGAAAAATACTAAGCAAACTATTCCCAGGTAGTGAGTTTCAATCAAAACGTGACTTGATGACTTCCCTGACCGGCATTTTGCTTGAGATACTCCTGGCTAATATCGCAATGATGCTGTTTTTTTTCTTTATCCCGGTGATACAGAACCGGTTCCTGATTATGAATCTGCACCCCCTTCTGGTTATCACAGTGTTTATTGGAATCCGCCATGGATACCTGTCCGGGTTAACCGCTGCCCTAGTTACTTCAGCAGCCTATATCATAGGTTATCTCTATTCCGGTCTGGATTTGGTTCTCTTTTTCAAAGTCTTTGACTATTACAAATTCCCGATTATGTTTTTCGCAGCGGGATATACAACCGGCCGTATCAGGGATACCTATTCACGAAATGTGAGAAATATGCGGACAGCAAATAATGAAATACTTGAAGAGTACAACAAGCTTGAGGAAGACTACCGTAGAACAATATTCATGTATAATGAGCTAAAAGAACAGATCGTAGGATCAGAATATAGCATATTTTCACTGTATGAAATTGCCACATCCCTTCAGACAACTAACCCCGAGAAAGTATATACAGAGGCAATCGGACTTCTCCATAAGTTCATAAAGGCAACGACGATAGCTATATACACCCTTGAGAGCGGTGGTTATTTACGCCTCAAACTTATTTACGGCGAATACGGCAGAAAAAGAAGTTCAATCAGATTTGTTGATGAACCTAAATATTTGAAACTGGTAGAATCCAAAAAACCTGTTCGCTGGACAAAAGAGGAGAATGAGGATTTCCCGTTATTCAGTGCCCCTATCCTGGATGATAATACTGTAATTGGTCTCATCAATATAGACGAAATTGAGTTTGAGCATATTACCGAGTACAGTTTCAGTGTTTTCTGCGTAATATCCGAGTGGATTAACAAAGCTCTATCCCAGGCAATAGAGATTGACAGAACCTATAATGTGACCGGTGTAAGCTGGTCTAATCTGTTGAAAAAAAATCAGTTTGATATGCAGCTTGAGGAAGAAGAAATCCGTCTGGAGAAATACGGGCTGCCCTATTGTTATGGTAAATACAAGATGCTGCATACAGATATTGAGATGACCGTTTTTTCCATGAGAAAAGTCCTGAGAAGTGTGGATTTTGTTTGTTATGATGAGGAAACTGAAATTCTTGAAATATTACTGCCTGCAACCGGGAAAGGAAACTATTCCATTGTTACTGACCGGATAAAAGATGCCTTGGGAGAAACAGTTGAGGAGATTGAATGATAAAATTCAGGTTTCTCATCATTGTCCTGATCATCCTTATTACCGGAATTGTCCTGCAGTCTTTCAAAATTGTAAATTTTACATCATTTTTCCGTACAAACTCTCCGGACAACGTTGAACAAACGGATGCAGCCGTTAAATCCTCAATGAATATTCCGTCGGATTTTGACCAATATATAGTCCTTTATTCAGCAAAGGATGAAGAGTCAAATACGATTGCGTATCACCTTCAACAGATTTTCCGTAATTCCCATATGTCATACGTTCTTGCTGATATTGATTCCGTAGAAAGTTCTTTGGTAATCCGTGAAATTGAAATTGGGGATACTATCATAATTGCTGCCGCTGAACTTGGCAGCATTATACAGGAAAATATTGAGCATATTGAAAATATCGTTTATCGGGGAGCAGAAATATCCATACTAGTTAGATCCACCCATCCAACACTCATAAAAATGGCCGGAATTCAGGAAATATTTGGTTTCCTTCCTGAAAATTCCATCGGAATTGAGTTCCAGAAACAATTTTTCCCAATTCTTGATGAACTGCTCATTGATTCACCCCTCATAACATCATCCAGCCTGGATATCATGCTTAATGATTCTATTACCCCTATAGCAAAATCACCCGACGGGACCCCGCTTATCTGGCTGAACAGCTGGGGTGAAGGATCGGTACTCTATACAAACAGTACGCTTTTTCTGAACAAAATAAATCGCGGGCTCCTCCTCCAGCTCCTGCTCCTGAACAATGATTATGGATTGTCCTACATAACTGCAGATAAGATTATTACTATTAACGATCTGCCCTCCCCCATCCCACAGGGTCAGACAGAGAGCATCTACACTGATTATCTGAGAGATAATATCAAATTTTATCGTGAAATCTGGTGGTCTGATCTCGTGACCTTGAAGAATAAATACGATCTCAGTTTTACAGGAATGGCCATTGGTTCATATACCTCTGAAACAAAATCTCCTCTGCCTGATATAACCAGTGAGGACCTGCAAACCATCAAAACATTTGGTACATTGTTAAGTTCTTCAGGAGGGGAACTGGGTATAATGGGATACAATCACACACCCCTTACTACAGTCGGGGAAATCACAAACAACCCGGTACTAACTCATTATCCATCATTGTGGGCAGATTCATCCAGCATGATCGAGGGACTGGAAAAGCTCAGGGATGCCCTGGATTCAATTTTCGGTGAAATTGGTTACTACTCGTATACTGCTCCTTTCAATCTTACAGGATCCTACACAAAAGATGCCGTTCTCACAGTTTTTCCGGAACTGAAGGTGTTTTCCGGAATATATACCAATGCAATCCAGCAATATGGAATTGATATTCAGGAGCTTGGACCTGACCCGGACAATCCCGGTGTATATGATATACCCAGCTTCAGCCAGGGATATGAAATTACTCCCGGTGTTCTCTGGGCAATGGCCAACGGAGCAGCTGAAATCGGCATGCTAAATCACTCAATCAGCACAATAGAGCTGCTGGATCCTGAAAAATCCGACATATTGCGGTGGGGACCGCTTTTTAGGGATTTTGAGGACATGTTCAAATCTGTCTCCCGCTATTATCCCTTCCTGGAACCAAAAACAAATATTGAAGCATATAATGAATACATCCAGAATGAAAACATGCATTTTTATACAAATCGTGAAAACGACGCTAGCAGCGAAAATACCACCATAACCATTCAACTGGAAAATGTGATGCTTCCTCAGAAATTCTATTTCAGGTGCGATTCCCCAATATCCAGTATTCGCGGCGGGGTTATTACTCCCTTGAAACGGGATAATCTCTATATACTTGAAGCAAATAAGACTGATATTATAATCCAGACCCGCTAATTCAGGCTGTCTGACAACATCCTTTAACCTTAATACTGCGTTAAAAATCGGCTCAAAATACTCATGTACCGGCGGTACACTGCGTTTTTTCGCCGATTTTTGCCTTGTATTCAGGCCAAATCATAGTTGCGGGACAGCCTGAATTCATCTTCTTTTTATAAATTTATAATTTTTCTGCATAAACTGTTGGGACCGGGTCGCAATCACCGGGGTAATCCCGGCAGAGGTTTTTTTCCTGTAACGTATATCCTCTGCACCATTAACAGCAGACAGCGGATTTGATCGCCTGAAGTGTGAAGAGGCACGCTTGCTGTCAGCATAAGTATCACCGGTATTAGTCATAGCAGTCTTTTGCTTATGCTTCCTGCGCAGAAATTTCAGCTCAAAAGAGTCCCGGGCGAGCATCCTGTCATCAACCCATTTTTCCAGTTTTTCAAAAACCTTCTCTTTTGTCCTGGTAAAAACCGGTTGTGTCATAAATGTGTGCTTAATAACCCTGTTGTAACTATCATAAGATAACAGAGCCCCCCCAATCATGGTGAGAAATGCGGATAAAAAGAAGCCCGCACCATAAAAACTCTCACCCATATTCATACTGATAATGGAAAAAACCAAATTAGAGAAAAAGAATGCAGCCATCAGGAACATCGCCCTGTTTCTTTCACCTATATAGAGGAGGACCTGAAGAAAAATGAGAATAAATGCATTACACAATGAACCAAGGGAGTAGATAACAAAGATTCTCCTGGACGCTTCCGGGACGTTCAGCATAGGAAAAAAAGTAGGGGAAAGTGCAATAGCAAGAAGGGAAACGAATAACTGCAGCTCAAATGTTCTCAGAACATCCTGAAACAATGATTTACGCATTCTTGAGGCAAATGCCTTCAGCTCACTCAATGGGGCATTCTCAATAACCGCAAGATAAAACTCCCGGCATTTTACATAAAAATCGGTCTCAATCAACACTATAAACATCATTATAGAGGGCAAAATTACAATGTATGCATAAAACGATGCTACATCATAAAACGGCGCATATCGGTAAACTCCATATAGCTGAATGCTGATCGGTGAAAACCACATAACTATATTATCAACCCATAGAGAAGCGGTATAGAGTAATCCTATAGGCCAGAGACTGGGAACCGCATGGAAATAGCGGATAAAATGAAAAATTTTTCCGTTGTCTTCCCCCAACTCAGACATGAGCACTACCAGCAGGAAAAGAAAGACAATAAACATCCCTATCAGGTAAGAGAGAAGCAAGTTTGTTGCTCCCTGCATTTCAGGAAACTGAATTGGGTTTCGTGTAAAGAAAACAATCACCCCAAAAGTGATCACAGCCCCCAGGAGGTTCGAAAATGTAATGAGTTTAAAATTCCTCATGGTTGAAAGATAGACCATGAGTATCCATAAAATTGTCAGCAATACAAATAATGCTGAAGCTACATATACGAATTCAGCAGGGAGTCCGCTGCCGCGATAAAACAGGATAGCCAGTCCTAAGCTTATTACCAGCATGAAGAGGCTGAGCCCCCAGAATGAAGGTTTTATATACGCATACTCACTGGTATATATCCTGTCTGCAATATACCGTGTTATCAGCATCTGGAATGGTGCGGAAAGAATCTGTGAGAACAGTGTGGAATAGATAACCGCGGCAATAAGAAGTTCGCGCTCAGCATAGGGGACATTCCATTGGCGTGAAAAAATCATAAGCATATTGATTGTTATAATACTTATAATCCAGGGTCCGGCAGCTACAATTGAAGTATGAAACCATGCACGAACCTTCGTACCATAGTTATCATCCTCTTTCATCATTTTTCTGAGTGAAAAACCAATACCAGCCATTAAAACGTTGCATCCTCTAAAATTTGTTCATATGTTCTTGCATAGGTCCTGAAAACAGTCGTACTGTTGTACATTTTCCGTATTCTTGCCAGTCCGTTCATCCCATATTCTTTTCTTAGTTCGGGATCAGCACACAGCTTCATGATCGCCTCAGCAGTCTCTTTTGGCGAAACTGGTTTTGTTATTATCCCGCCCATACCAAATTCATCATTAGACCCTTCCACAAGCTCGCGGCATGAACCGACATCCGTTGCTACAACTGATGTTGCACAGGCATACGCTTCCAATATAACCAATGGCTGGGCTTCAGATATTGAAGTCAGCACCACAATATCAATTTTAGGCATATATTCCTTAATATTAACACGGCCGGTAAAGATAATAAAATCATTTAATCCCAGGTCATCAATCAGGTTTACGCACTCTTTTGCATACTCCTCATCCTCTTCCGCCGGCCCGATGAGCAGGAGCCTTGCATCTGGAAAAGCTTTGACTACAAAATTAAATGCACGTATCAACGTCTTAACATCTTTAATCGGCACTACGCGAAGGATAGCCCCAATATTAATTCCTGGATGATCATCTTTGTGCTTTGGGAAGGTACTGTCATCTACTCCGTTGGGTATAACAAGGGCTTTTTTCGGGTTTACTCCCAGGGATACCTGAATATCTTTATTGTGTTCAAAAAGAGCTATGGTTTTATTCGCAGTTTTATATGCCCCTACAGATAAAAAATAGAAATAATCAATCCAGAGATGTTTATATACTCCTTTTACCCAATCAGCTTTCAGGAGCTCCTCCTCCCTTTCCCTTGCATAAATCCCATGCTCAGTAAGGAGAAACGGTTTTTTATAGGAATTTTTTGCAATAAGTCCCATAAGGCCGGCATAACCTGTTGATATGGCATGATACAGATCCGCCTCCGGCATCGACTGCTGCATAACGCAGATTAACGTTGCCAGCATGGATCGGAAAGTCCAGAAAAATATATTAAATCCCTCACCCTGATATTTTGTATTGTAAAGAACCACAAGTTCATCAAAAAAGTCATAACTCATGAGAAAATCAACAGTGTTCCCGATTTTATCTTCCCGGCATATTATATCTGTTATCATATCCCAGTCGACGTTTGTATCAAAAAGAATAAATTTACGAAGTTGTTCCCTCTCCTCGGTAGTAAGGATAAGTTTTTTTCTGAAGCGTTCCTGCTTAACATCCAGGTAGCTATAGAGAAAAATAGTTCTAAATTCAATTATATTATCCGGAAATGTATATTTAATCTCCAGCTCTTTCTCATCGGATGCCATAACTGTCAGTATCTTGAACCGAAAATTTTTCATTCGTGTTATCATTTGCTGGAGCCAGGAAGACACCCCCCCTGCAACATAGGGATACGCTCCCTCAAGGATTAGGCAAATAGTCTTTCCGTCCGGTTTAAGATCAACCCCGGGTTTTCCCCATTGACGGGTTTTTTTCGGGTTAATCTTTCCCCTGTAAAGTGACTTATTTGCCCTACTCATGCAGGGTATTCCTCATGCAGCCAAAAATCAAGTATGGCCTGCTGCTCTTTTGTTAACTCAACCGGCATATCACAAATCATTTGGGCTATATCCACAATCTCATGAAGTTTGTTCCTGGTGTAATAGTATTTCATCTGCACAAACCGAAGCGTTAGATTCCGTGGGAATATGTCAACGGCTTCCAACATAAGCTTTTCTGCTTCATCCAACTGATCAATATCTATGTATGCATGAATCATCATTTCCATGATTTCCTCATCCCTGCCGAATTCCTTCATAATCAGTTCCAGAACCTGTAAATAACTATTCCGGTAAATCGGGAGTATATCATCTTCCAGAAGCCCTGAACTCATATATTTATTATACAAGCTTGCTACATACATCAAGCGGTCTCTCGTCAATTCATCAACGCAGTCAGCCCTTGCTTTTTGAATAGCCTTTTCATATTTTTCTTCCATATAGTTAAGTGTAGAAGCTGTATAATGCACAACCTCAGGATCTTCGTCTCCCAGCCCCTTTTTCAGCAGCTTGGAGTTCGCTGAGATATCCCCTGACAGCAGGTCTACGATCATCTCTTTTTTATGCATGGAATCAGAGTATGAGAAAACACCTGCCATATCCATTAGCCTGCCAATCTGCTTAAAATCTATAGCCAGATTTTTCTCATATTTTACGTTCTCTTCCTCATAGGAATGTTTTAATTCTTTCTTGGTAAATTTAGAGCCGACAAAATAGAGGATCAGATACGAAAGACTGAACAGCAAGCTCCCTACACCAGGCAGCATGAGAAACATGATCGGTGATATTTCCCGTGTCTGTGGGGATGATCTTCGGCGAAATATGATAACGATGATAAATACTACCACATGTGCACCCAGAAGTTGGGGCAGCACCTCTTTTCCGTCCAGATACTGCAATTTATAGTAGAGAAGCAGGAGCCCAAAATCGATAAAAGACAGCATCATCATAATAATCGGGTAAACCCATGGATATTTCTGAAGAGAAAAATAGAGTTTTTGGTATTCTTCCAGATTAAGCTGATCCCTGCTTTTCTGACTCAAGATGCCGCCCTTATGCCGGATTGTTGCTCATGCCGATGGCTATCGTTTTTATTCACATGGCAATTGCCTGACAACACTATACTTTATTTTTACTATCGGTTCTATAGAAATTTACCTCAAGCTTTCCCAAAGAAAGCCGCTTACTATGCAAACTTCAATTAGTCCCTATGCACTTTCTCCAATTTCCCATACAATACCACCCATGGAAAATTCAATATTATATCGTTATGCAGAACCAACTGACATCCCTGAACTTACATCAATTTACAACCATTATATCAGGCATACTACCACAACATTTGATCTTGAGCCGGTAACTATAGAGAACCGTCAGGAATGGTTTAACTACCACGAACCTGCCGGCAGATATAAACTTATATCAGCAGTCCTGGACGATACGCTGATTGGTTATGCCTGTACCAGCATCTTCAGGGAAAAAGCTGCATATGCTACCTCAGTTGAATCCAGTATCTATACGCATCCTGAATATACAGACCGCGGAGTAGGCTTCAAGCTTTATGAAAAACTCTTTTCACTTCTTGAAGAGACTGATGTCCATAGAGTGTACGCATGTATAACAGTACCAAATTCCGCCTCAATAAATCTGCATAAAAAATTCCAGTTCAGGGAAGTCGGCCTTTTCACTGACGCAGGTTTTAAGTTTGGAAAATACCGGGATATTCAATGGATGGAAAAGCAAGTCGGAGTAATATGAATATTATTTCTTACAGCACAATCTACCTGATACAGGTAGTAACTGGAAAAGAGAAAACCTATATTAGTCATGTTAATAATCTTGCAGGAAGCAAACCAAGCTTTCAGTTGGTTGTCCCCAAACGGCAGCTTACCATACGAAGAATGGGTAAAGAGAGTCAGGTTATAAAACCGGTATTTCCCGGTTATATCTTTCTTGTTTGTGACTGTATTGAACCTGAAACCAGAAAATTCCTCAGGAAGATGCCCGGATTTATCAGGTACATGAAGAATGATACAGGTGAATTGGTTCCACTCTCAGCCGAAGACCGACAGCTGCTGATACGTCTAACCGCTACTGGTGAAACAACAAAAAGATCTGTAATTTCTTTTGATAAAAACAATAAAGTCATACCAATTTCCGGTCTGCTTAAAGATTGTGAAGGTAAAATCATTAAAGTGGACAGACGGAAACGCAGGGCAAGAGTTAAATTCCAGCTGCATGATAAAACCTTTCTTATTGATTTTGAGTATGAGGAATTGATAAAATCAAAAAAAGAGACAACTTCCTGAGTGTGGAAAAGGTGTTGTGGGAAAGGTGTCAGACACCCTTATCCTTATCCTTCTTGTCAGTATCGACATGTATCAGGTTCTGGATGAATTTCCGGTTATCCAGGAGCGGACTTAATGATCTGCCATGATGCAGCCTGGAAATTATTCGTGCAAATAGATCCGAGACATCGGTATGTATGTACCACTCTTTACCAAGCAATGTTTGATCGTGATAGACTGCATTTGTACCTATTATCCTGTAAAAAATCCCCTCTCTATAAGCCTGGTCAAACACCTCAATTGAGTTCTGATTAAAAAAGGGCAGACTGATTGCACAGATGATCTTCTTAGCCCCGCACCTCATAATTTCACCCATCGCAGTTAAGATGGTACCGCCGGTACCAATCATATCATCCGCCATAAAGACCGTTTTACCTTCAACTTCACCAAGAAGCTTCACAACTTTAATGTTTGTGTTGTTTGCATTCCGGCTAATCCTGGAATAATCCCGCTCTTTATAGAGCAGGGCAAGAGGTTTATGCAGGCTTTCAGCATAGAATTTATTTCTCAGGATTGCACCGGTATCAGGGCTTACTACCATAAGTTCCGGGTCATCAAAACTTACCAGTTTTTTCAACTGAAGCAGAATTTGATAACTTGCATGCAGATTTTCCAGACGAAGAGTGTTAAAACTATTCTCAATCTCTCTTGAGTGAATATCCAGGGTAATTATACGATCCACACCCATATACTCACAGATATGACCAAACCAGCTGGCAGTAAGTGCTTCCCTGCCGCTTTTCTTATGCTGACGTGAATATGGATAAGAAGGGAGAACCAGCTGTACACTTTCAGCTCCTGCCACATTAACAGCATTAATCGTATTGTAGAGAAACATCAAGTGATCATTTATGCTAAGAGCTTCCGGTTCGTCCGGCCCAAATATATTAACCGGGTACTGAATAGACAAATCATATATAATAAATACGCGAAGTCCTCTGACTGACTGCAGAACTTCTGACTTCACTTCGCCATTGGCAAATTTCGTATACCTGACGGGTATCTCCAAACTTGGCACCTGAAACGTACTGGAAGGTTTACGGTGCGGAATCCGTTTGTTGTTCAGGTCTTCCATTAAGGTAACAAATTTCAGAATTTCAAATTCACTCATCTCATGGCGCTTTGCCAGGGCTGAAGATAACTTTTTATATCGTGTTGTGTACAATTTTCTAAGATGTTTGAGGACCCTTGAGGTAAATGCCTCAGATCCAGGTCCGGATATTACTCCAAGCTTGTTCGGTTTGACTATACTCATAGGCAGAGAATAACACGTCCTGAATTCGAGGGTCAATCTTTTTGTTAGGATGAGCTGGTTTGTTGATGCTTTTTTTGATTAATTTTCCAACAGGTTCCCAGCATCACCCCTAATTTTCAAAAATCCGACAGATTGCTAATCGTCATCCTTATCTTCTTCGTCATCAAATAGTGATATTTCCAGTGCAAGTTCATCCAATTGTTCCTCATCAACAGTACCCGGGGCATCGGTCATCAGGCAAGTTGCTTTCTGGGTTTTCGGGAATGCTATAACATCCCGAATTGCATCAGTACCCAACAGAATCATAATTACCCTATCCAGTCCAAGTGCCACCCCGCCATGCGGAGGTGCCCCATACTGCAGGGCATCAAGGAGAAACCCGAATTTTTCTTTCGCTTCCTCTTCATCTATGCCCAAAATTCTGAAAATCTTTTCCTGGACTTTGTGGTCATGGATCCTGATTGATCCTCCGCCAATCTCACTGCCGTTCAGTACAATATCATATGCATCTGACTTAATTTTCAGCAAATCTTCCTTTGAACCATCAAGGAGATGCATATCCTCTGGTTTTGGGGATGTAAACGGGTGGTGTGTCGGGGTGGGATTACCATCATCATCCGCCTCAAAAAGCGGAAAATCAACTACCCAGGTAAAAGCAAAATCATTTTCCTTAATCAGGTCGAATTTCTTTGCAAAACGACCCCGGATAGCTGCAAGACACTGGCTGACTATTTTTTCAGTATCTGCAAGTAAGATTATAACATCACCAGCCTCAGCATCCATCATCTTATAGAGATTTTCCGCCTCAGCTTCTGAAAAGAATTTTATTATCGGGGATTGGGGGCCTTCTTCGTTCATTCTGATCCATGCTACCCCTTTCCCGCGCATCGGTTTCACAAACGGAGTAAGTTCGTCCAGGTCTTTCCTGCTGAGCTGCTTACTGTAACCTTTGAGATTAATGGCCCGGATACAACCGCCATTCTTAACAGCATTTTTAAAAACGCCAAACCCGGTATTTTGGAAAACATCAGTAATATCAGTAATTTCAAATCCAAACCGCAGATCCGGGGCATCACTGCCGTATTTCAGCATTGCATCCTGATACGTAATGCTGGTCATCGGTATCTTGATATCAATGTCTTTCATCTCTTTCATCAGTTTAACAAAGAGCTTTTCTAAAAGCGTAATAACATCGTCGCTTGAAACAAAAGACATTTCCAGGTCTACCTGTGTAAATTCGGGTTGTCTTTCCGCCCGAAGGTCTTCATCCCGGAAACAACGGGCAATCTGGAAATAGCGGTCAAATCCGGATACCATCAGGGACTGTTTATAGAGCTGAGGACTCTGGGGAAGGGCGTAAAACTTGCCCTGGTTCACCCTGCTTGGGACCAAATAGTCCCGGGCGCCTTCCGGGGTTGCGCGGCCTAATATCGGTGTCTCTATTTCCACAAATTCATTATCCATAAAGAAGTTCCGGATCATATGTGTTGCCCTGGCACGGAAAATCAATCTCTGCTGCATTTCCGGACTCCGGAGATCTAGATAACGATATTTGAGTTTTGTCTCAGCATGCACGCTGCCGGCATGAAGAATATCAAACGGCGGGGTTTTCGAGCTGTTCAGAAGTTCAAATTCGGATACATATACATCTACTTCGCCGGTTTCAATATTTGGGTTTGCCATTCCTTCAGGTCTTGGTTTTACATCCCCCTTTACCGCTACAACATATTGTCCACGGAGGGTGTGGGCAATTTTATGCGTTTCTTGTGAGTATTCCGGATCAAAAACTATCTGGGTAAGCCCCCATCTATCGTACAAGTCTATAAAAGTAACCCCGCCATGGTCTCTGCAGCTGCCTACCCAACCATTCAGTGTGACGGTTTCACCAATATTTTCCGACCGTAATTCTCCACAATTGTGTGTTCTTTTCAGTTTCATGATTTCTCCATATTCAGGAGTCTATCGGACTCCTAGTTTTTCCATAAGAAGTGATCTTACAGATTTCGGGTCTGCTGATCCCCCTGTGGTTTTCATCACCTGTCCCATCAGGAATCCAACTGCCCTGGTATTGCCATCCTGTATTTGTGCTGTAGCCGCCGGGTTATCACTCACCACCTGGTCAATGATCTGCGACAATTCCGCTTGATCGTTTGACCCGGCAAGACCCTCTCTCTCTACCAGTATTTCCGGATCTTCATCCTGATCCAGGATTAATTCCAGTACTTTCCGTGCAATATTGGCATGGATAGTACCACTGGCAAGCATTTTCATCAAGCCGGCAAAACGAATTGGGGTGAGAGAAGACTCAGACAGTTCCAGGTCTCTTCGGCCCAGCTGTTTTACTGTCTCCCCCTTAAGCCACTTTGCTGTCTCAGCCGCATCAGCCCCTTCCGCGATAACAGTCTCAAAGAAATCAGCACGGTTTTTCTCTTCTGTGAGAAATACTGCCAACTCCTCAGTCAGGGGATATTCTCCTGCTATTCGCTGTTTTCTGGCAAGCGGCAGTTCGGTCATAGCCTCTGTCACATCATGTAAAAATACTTCATCGGGAACAAACGGGGGGATATCAGGCTCCGGGAAATAACGATAATCATGAGCCGCCTCTTTTGTCCGCATACTGAGGGTTTTCTGATTTTCCTCATTCCATAACCGGGTTTCCTGAATGATGCTCCCGCCTGTTTTTATCGTTTTAGCCTGGCGTTTATATTCATACTGCAGTGCTTTTCTTACAAATCGTGAGGAGTTAAGGTTTTTTATTTCCACTTTCGTGCCCAGGCCCTTGCCCTTCCTGTTTATAGAAATATTAGCATCACACCGCAACGACCCCTCTTCCATATTCCCGTCACACACCCCGAGGTACCGCACCATTCTCCGGAATGACTGAAGAAAGTCTTCGGCTTCCTTACTGCCTGCAAAATCAGGTTCCGTAACTATCTCCAGTAAGCTTGTTCCCGCCCGGTTGTAATCAAGCAGGCTTCTAGTTCCGTCATGGATCATCTTGCCGGCATCTTCTTCAAGATGTACATCATGAATCCTGATCCGTTTTATACTGCCGCCGGTCTCAAATTCAAACCATCCATTTCGTCCCACTGGATCAGAAAATTGTGAAATTTGGTAATTTTTTGTCATATCAGGGTAAAAATAGTTCTTACGCTCAAACA
>JAGLNY010000123.1 GCA_023139255.1 Spirochaetales bacterium | reverse complement strand
TTCAGCTTCCTCCGGGAGATTATGTTGATACATATGCAGGTAAGAAGACTCAGGGAGGGGTTATCATTACCCAGGATGAACTGGATACAATGCGAAGCAATCTGGGTCTTGACAGACCGGTATACCAGCAATACTGGAAATGGGTAGGTAATCTTTTTAAAGGTGATATGGGGTTTTCCTGGGAATACCACAGGCCGGTAAAAGATGTACTTGGGGAGAGGCTATCCATGACTCTTATTCTCGCTTTTTCGACCCTTATTTTTACCTATGTTGTTGCAATTATTATCGGTATCTATTCTGCGGTCCGGCAGTATTCAATAGGTGATAACCTGGCAACAGTTATAGGGTATCTGGGTCTGGCAACCCCAGGGTTTTTGTTTGCGTTGATTCTTATGTTTCTCGGACAGAAATGGTTCGGGATAAGTGTCGGGGGGTTGTTTTCTCCCGAATTTGAAGATGCTGCATGGAGTTTTGCCAAATTAATGGATCTGTTTTCCCATCTCTGGGTCCCTGTTGTTGTTCTCGGTATGGCCGGTACTGCATTCCAGCTTCGTACTATGCGTGCAACTCTTCTTGATGAATTAAACAAAATGTATGTTACATCTGCACGGTCAGGGGGAATACCTGAATTTAAGTTGCTTATGAGATATCCTGTACGTATGGCACTTAATCCCATAGCATCAACTCTTGGATGGGAACTGAGTAAGATAGTTTCAGGGGCCCCAATAATCGCTATAGTTTTATCTTTGCCCACTTTTGGTCCTTTGTATGTAAAATCACTGCTAACTCAGGACATGTATCTCGCCGGTGCTTTGATACTTATCATGTGTTCTCTTGTAATTATAGGGACTTTTATATCAGATATACTGCTTATGGTCCTGGACCCACGGTTAAGGCATGGAAAGGCAGGTGTAAAATGAAAGATAAAAATTATGTAGATGCCAATAACAAAAAAGTCAACAGAAGAGATATTGCCACCCACTGGCAGTTAATGTGGTGGCAGTTTAAGAAAAATAAGATGGCCATTGTTGCAGGCAGCGTCCTCCTTGTTTTTATAATAGTAGCAATTTTTGCTGAATTTATTGCCCCTTATTCACCTGGTAACCGTAATACAACTTATTTGCAGTCACCTCCCATGAAAATTCATCACTTTGATTCGGAAGGGAAATTCCACTTTCGGGCTTTTATTTATGGATGGGATAATAAACGTGATCCTGAAACTTTAAAGTTAAATGCTATTCCGGATACATCAAGAATTATTCCGGTCTATCTTTTTGTTAAGGGAGAACCTTATAAAGTCTTAGGGTTATTTGAACTAAAATTACATCTGTTCGGGGTTAAAGAGGGAATGATAAATATTTTTGGTACAGACCAGCTTGGGAGAGATATATTTTCACGCCTGATGTTTGCGACAAGAATCTCACTTTCTGTCGGGGCTATCGGTGTATCGTTTGTATTTTTAATCGGACTTTTTATGGGCGGTATTGCCGGATATTTCGGCGGTATAGTCGATGAAATTATTATGCGTATGATGGAATTCCTTCGTTCTATTCCCACACTTCCACTGTGGCTGGCTCTTTCAGCAGCACTGCCGAGGGAATGGTCTGCCTTAAAAGTCTATATAGCTGTAACGGTAATTCTTGCATCTGTAGGATGGACCAATCTTGGACGGCGTGTCCGAAGTAAACTGCTTTCGATGAGAGAGGAAGATTTTATTCTTTCTGCGAAACTGGCAGGATGTACAGATAGAAGAATTATTATTAATCATATGCTTCCTTCTTTTATGAGTTATATCATTGTCGATCTGACAATATCATTTCCATATATAATTCTGGCTGAAACTGCTTTAAGTTTTCTTGGTTTGGGTCTTCGTGAGCCTATTGTAAGTTGGGGTGTACTTCTTTACTCGGCACAGAATATTCATACCCTGTCGCAAATACCCTGGCTGCTTATAACTGCTCTTTTTGTTGTTATATCAGTACTTGCCTTTAATTTTCTGGGCGACGGTCTTAGGGACGCAGCAGATCCCTTTGCAAAATAGGAGATTACTTAGAATGGAGAAAAAATATTTAATGCAGGTAAAAAACCTGCAAATTTCATGGCACCTCGATAAAGCCTTAATTCCCATTGTTTGCGGTCTGGATTTTAGCCTTGAACCTGGAAAAGTACTTGCCCTTGTGGGAGAAAGCGGATGTGGTAAAAGTGTCACCTCTCTGTCTCTTCTCCGGCTGCTTGCCAAAGAACTGAAAATAGTTGGGGGAGAAATCCTCTTCAATAGTACCGATGGGGATAAACCTGTTGATGTTGCCAATCTTAATCCAAGAGGGAAGGAAATTCAGGAAATCAGAGGCGGAATTGCCTCAATGATATTTCAGGAGCCTATGAGCTCTTTTTCACCCCTTTATACTATAGGACATCAGATTATTGAGGTAATACAGCAGCATAAGCAAAATACCAAAGAAGAGGCCAGAGCAATAACTATTGATCTTTTACGAAAAGTGGGACTTGCTGACCCTGAAAAGGCCGTTGACCGTTTCCCTGGTGAGTTCTCCGGGGGAATGAGGCAGAGAGCTATGATTGCGAAAGCTCTTTCATGTAATCCACGGCTTCTGATAGCTGACGAACCTACTACCGCACTGGATGTTACAATACAGGCTCAGATTCTTGATCTTATGAATAATGTGAAGGATGAGTTTGGGACTTCAATTATCTTTATTTCACATGATCTTGGGGTAGTCGGACAGGTTGCAGATGATGTAGCCATTATGTATATGGGAAGTATTGTTGAAAAGGGATCCGTTAAAGAGATTTTCAAGCGCCCCCAGCATCCTTATACAATGAAATTACTGGATGCTATTCCACGGCTGGGTGATCTGGAAGACCGCAAAAGGCTGGAACCAATCAGAGGAAGTGTTCCGACTCTGTTTAACAGACCCAACGGTTGCGCATTTCATGACAGATGTGATTATTTTATGGAAGGTATTTGTGATGTTTCTTTTCCTGATCTTAAGGAAATATCTGAAGACCGGCAGGTTGCATGTCATCTGTATGAATAAGGAGAGTTATTAATGAGCACATTAATTGAGGTCAAAGACCTAAAAAAACATTTCCCGGTAGACAAGACCGGAATATTCGGCAAACATAAGTCCTTACTGAAGGCTGTCAATAATGTATCTTTTGAAATAATAAAGGGTGAAAATCTGGGTTTGGTAGGAGAAAGCGGATCAGGAAAAACAACTCTTGGACGGACCCTTATCCATCTAATTGAACCTACCGGAGGTGAGGTTATATTTAATACTGGGGAAGAAAAAATAGATGTCGCAAAATTAAGACGTAATGAACTGCGGCATCAGTGGCGTAATATGCAGATGATTTTTCAGGATCCATATGCCTCACTAAACCAGCGAATGACAGTGAGAGACATTATAGGTGAACCTCTTGTAGCAAATAAATTAGCCAGTGGAGATGAGCTTAACGAAAAGATTAAAGATATGGCAATTCTTTGCGGACTTAAAACTTCCCAGCTCCGCCGTTATCCTCATGCCTTCAGCGGGGGGCAGAGACAAAGAATCGCTATAGCACGGGCTCTTATCATGCATCCTGAATTTATAGTATGTGATGAAGCAGTTTCGGCCCTTGATGTTTCTATTCAGGCACAGATACTAAACCTCCTGAAAGACTTGCGCCATGAACTGGATCTTACCTATCTGTTTGTTGCACACGATTTAAGTGCAGTAGCTTATGCCTGTGACAGGGTAGCAGTTATGTA
>JAGLNY010000122.1 GCA_023139255.1 Spirochaetales bacterium | reverse complement strand
TATTTGGAAGATCATTCAGTCTGTTCCTTAAGAAAGTAGGATATAATCCTAATTTTGATATCTCATGGTATCGATATCCCTCATGATTGAAGAACATTTCCAATATCCAAAGAGGTTCACCTACTTCTACTTTGATATTAGCTTCTTCAATATACTCTCGATATATTGTATCTTTACTTGATTCCAATAATTCACATCGCCCTCCAGGCAAAGCCCAGAAATTATCCTTTTCCAGCCGATGTAATAGGACTTTATCATCAACAATTGTGACTCCAGCTATTCTGTAGTTAAATATAATTCCATCTCTTTTAAAATTAATCATTTACTTCTCTTTCCTTTGTCTGGATTTTACTGCTCCAATATGGTTTGCAATTGTTACATCCAGATGATTCATACTCAATATATTGATTTTGCATCTTTTGGTAAGTTTTTAACATGAGTGAGAAATTTTAATGCGCCGGAAAATTCAACTACAGGAAATTGATATGTTTTATTTTTGGCTACATATTCAGCAGACTTTCTAAATAAACCGGACAACATAAACAGAGAATCCCAAATATTATCAAAATCAAAATCTGAATATGTTTTTTCAAAATCATTCCATACTGCAGGTTCCAAATATTTTTGCAGGTATTTTCCTGCTTTCCCTGTTGATTTGTCGAACCCGGTTTTCAAACCAATTTCCCATTCAAACATTCTTATTAAGGGGATACGCAAAACAACTTCACTATATACTTTGAGTAACGGTAATTCCTCTCTCCAAATTGTTTTGGGGATATGAGAGCCAATTCCGAAAATGAATTCATCACAGGTATCAATAAAAAGTTTTTCTGTCGGCTCTATTATGAAATAACTTTTTTCGTTTGACGGTGGCATGTCTGGAATAATAGTATCTTTATCCAATAAAATTTCGGTTAAACTGTCTTTTAACAACATTTCAATTTTATCAATATGATAAAAGGATAAATCAATACGATTACCGTCAACAAGCTGTATATTATAGCTGTAGTGCCCGTCACCAACTGCAGGTGGAATAATTTTATCTTCCGGTATTTGTACTTTTATGGTTTCACCAAAATGACTTAAAACATATTTTTCATTTTTAAACGGTTCAACATCCGTTACTAAATTTATTATGTCATAGTCCTGAAATATATCTTTTGGGGTATTTGGATTAACTCTTGAACCATTCATAAGAACTGCTCGGATACTTTGATCATTAATTGCAAAATCAATAATCAAGTCAAGCATTTCTTTTTCTGTTCTGCTTCTCAAATATATATCCTTTTAAAAAAACAGCCGGAAAATTACATACAACGGTGATGGTGAACATTTCAAAGGCTTTCTTTGTGTCACAACGCAACATGGCTGAGTGATACAATATATTGTCCATGGTTGTTCCTCCTTATGGCGATGGTGTCCCGAGGATACAAGAAGTTGCCGGAACGAGGTGAAGGCAATATGAGTGGTGTGGGCGAAACTTTGTATCCTCTTTTATACGATTTACCACCATTCACTTAAGTTTATATTCCTGGATTAGTTTTATTGGTCTAAATCCTACCAAACCAATAGCTTCCACAGTGATTTCTATGGGATTGAAATTTTCGCGAATAGTATTGAAGCTATTAATGTACTGTTCCTTAGAAATTTCGATAGCCATCGTACAGTGTGGCTGCCATTTGTTAGGTAAATAATAATCCCAGCCAGAATCTTGTAAATAACTAAATTTTGCATGAAAATCTTTATGAATATTTATAAGATTTTCGGTCATAGATGGAGCAATGAAAATAACATTTTCATTTGAGACAAAGGTACCAATAAAACCAAGGAAAAGGTTGAAACAGTTATGTTCAGAGCAAAATTTAAAGAGGTTTTTCTTCGCTGTTTCAATACCAAGGTTATTATATACACTGAGAGATATATGAGGTTTGCAATTGTTTTCTAACATAAAAGATGGTAGATTCCGGGCAATCAGTTTTTCCCAGATACTGGTTATTTTTTCTTCTGATTTTGAATCAAAAAACATTTCAAATGCAAATCCCATTTATCACCTCGTTAAGGGGGTGGTGGACAACGTCACGAGAGTTTATGACGTTTTACGAGCCGCAGGCTTGGTGAACTCCTGCTGTTCTTCCCTCAAATCATCCTATCACAAGCTGGAAGTATGACAAAGTAAAATGTGTCGGGTCGGAAACCGAAATACGAATGGGTAAAACATATTATGTGTTGTTTCCAAAATCTACGGTTTATAAGCTATCCCTTCTATTTGTAATTTAGTAGATTCCCCTAAAAACTCGTCAACTAGAATTGTATTTCTTGCTGGATACCCATTAGGAAAGTACTTCTTAAATACTGTTTTCATCCCATCAAAATTTTCGCCTCTCTTGAATGTCACGGTTACTTTTACTAGATCATCCAGGTCTACTCCAGCATGGTGCAAGTACCTCTGAAGTTGATCCAAGGCTGTTGCTGTGGCCTTCTCTATCGTCGCTCCGAATCCTGAACAAATACTGGTGAATACGAAATCTCCGGCTTTTGTGTATGAAGAATATGTCCACCCTTGATTATCAATATCTACTTTTTCTATTGCCATCTTATTATTCTCCTTCTTGTTGATGTCTTTTGGAAATTACACTTAAAATCCTGCAAACCTCTAGCGTTTCGTGTATTTAT
>JAGLNY010000121.1 GCA_023139255.1 Spirochaetales bacterium | reverse complement strand
TCGCGGGCTAAATTATCTTTTTTCTTCTCTACCGCAAGCTCAGCGCGTAACTGCCATCGTTTGATATACTGGTCAGTCTCTTTTCCCTGTCGCTCTGCTTTTGTTTTTGCAGCCATTCTTGCAGCACACGCAGATTTCAGTTCAATCAGCGTATCTTCCATTTCCTGGATCATAAGACGAATCATCTTTTCAGGGTTTTCCGCCTTGTCGAGTAGCGAATTGATATTCGCACTCATAATGTCTTTAAATCTTGTAAAAACTCCCATGTTATTCCTCCATAATAGGGTATAATCTTTTAAATCTATTGGCAAGAGTTCAACTCTCACATTTACTATTTGCAGTAAGTGTGCCAACTTTTTTTCCAAGAGTTATAGTGTTTTGAATGGAGAAAACCGGGTTCTATTTCTATTAATGGTATTATTATTGTTAAAAAGTGGTATAAATTGCCGACAAGCGGTATAATATACCAAACTTTTGGAGGTCTGGTACATGGAACTAAATAATCCTGAAAGAAAACTGAATGAGACATTAGGAGATTCTGAAGTTTTTCTGGATTTTCAGCAGCAGATCAGCAGGGCGGCAGTGGTTGACCGTTCTGTACTTGTTATAGGGGAGAGGGGCAGCGGTAAAGAGATGGCTGCTTCCAGGCTCCATTTTCTCTCCGGCAGATGGCAAGAGTCCTTTATCACGATGAACTGTGCGGCATTACCACCAAGTTTGATAGAGACCGAATTGTTCGGGCATGAGGCAGGTGCGTTCACCGGTGCGACCAAAGCGAGAAAAGGTCGTTTTGAGGAAGCAAGTGGCGGGACCCTGTTTCTTGATGAGATAGGCCTGATACCACTGGAAGTACAGGAGAAAATTCTCCGGGTGGTTGAGTACGGGACTTTTGAGCGTGTAGGGAGTTCACGGACGTTTGAGGTGGATGTGAGGATTGTCGGGGCAACGAATGCAGATTTGCCGGCTTTATGCAGGGAACACAAATTCAAGCAGGATCTTCTGGACCGACTCTCTTTTGAAGTTCTTTTTATTCCCCCGCTTCGGGCAAGAGGGGAAGATATTATTCTGCTGGCACAGCATTTTGCATCCCGGATGGCCTATGAACTTGGCCGGGATGAGATACCGGAGTTTAGTGGTGATGTTGTAGAGGCTATGTTGTCCTATGATTGGCCGGGAAATGTCAGGGAATTGAAAAATACTGTTGAAAGGGCAGTCTATCGTACCAGAAATTCATTAATTGAGGAAATTTCCCTTAACCCGTTTGAGAATCCCTATATAAAAAAGGATTCCGGAGCAGAAGAGACCCAGGGTTCCTTTGGTGAACTCTTTGATTCTATTTCGCTGGACAAGTATTCAGAGGCTGGGGAGATGCTGGGAATATCTTTTTTGCAGCGTGCACTGGATATATGTGACGGCAGCCAGAAGGAAGCTGCAGCTAAACTGGGGCTGACCTATGATCAGTTCAGGGGATTGTACAGAAAGTATAAGGAGAAGCTCCGGAAATGAGTAATTTGTTTATGGTGGCAACGCCGATCGGCAATCTTGAAGATATTACATTACGGGCAATTCGCATCCTGAAAGAGGTTGATGTTATTGCCTGTGAAGATACCAGACATACCAAAAAACTACTGAATCATCTTGGAATAAGCACCCGGGTTATCGCCTGTCATGCCAAAAACGAGGAGCAGTCAGCAAAAGGTATTATTATGCTCCTTGAGGAAGAGAAAGATATAGCCTATGTCAGTGATGCCGGTACCCCCGGGATAAGCGATCCGGGAACCAGGCTGGTGCACGCAGTCCGTGATGCCGGATTTACGGTAATTCCAGTACCTGGTGTCTCAGCACTATCTGCAATCTGCAGTGTGGCGGGGTATACCGGGAGTACTATTGTTTTCGACGGGTTTCTCAGCCCTAAATCCGGAAGGAGAAAAAACCGTCTTCAGCAGCTGCTTGAGAGAAACGAGGCCTTTGTTCTCTACGAATCCCCTTACCGTATTGTGAAGCTGCTGGAAGCACTTGCTGACCTGGCCCCCGAAAGGAGAACAATTGTCGGTAGGGAGCTAACGAAAATGTATGAGGAGATTATTGAGGACAGCGCATTGGGCTTGTATGAGAATTACTCTCAGCGACAATCCATTAAGGGAGAATTTACCCTTCTGGTTTCTCCTGCAGACAAGAAAAAAAGTTCGGAAAATTCTTCAAAAGGAAATCCTTCAAAAGGGGAGCCTGGCCGGTGATAACACTGCGGAAAATAGGCACCTTGAAACCATCAACCCGATTAAGGAAATGTGCAAACGTTTTTCGGGAATTGGGCAGAAGCTTTGCATCGGGAAAGATGGTGGATATGAACTATCTGGAAGGACTACTGGAAATAATCCTGGAAACAGACTTGCCCGGGAACAGTGATGCCGGGTATATTACCGAAAAAAAATCCCTGCTCCATTCTGTACCGGATCAGGAAATGGTCTGGTTCTGTGATGATATTTACTATTTTCTCATAAATTTGCTCGGAATCTCTGCGGCTGACTGGGATTTTTATGATGCTGATGGAACAGCTTTGTCAAAAAAGAACCGTTTAAAACTGCCCATACGTCCATATCTGGATCATATCCGTTCTCCGTTTAATGTGGGAGCAGTATTTCGTGCTGCAGAATCATTTTGCTGCGACAGCATTCTGTTGTCTTCTGATACTGCAAGCCCGGATCATAAACGGGCTGTCAGAACCTCACGCGGCTGTATTGATGTCCTTCCATGGGAAATTACCGATGTTACCAGTCTGGAGGGACGGAGGTTGGGCCCGGTATTTGCCCTCGAGACAGGCGGCGTTGATATCAACTCTTTTCAATTTCCGGATTCCGGAACAGTAATTGTTGGTTCGGAGGAACTGGGAGTCAGCCCTGAAGGGCTTCTTGCTGCGGATAACAGCCTGGGAAGGGTAAGTATCCCCACATTCGGCGCTAAAGGCTCACTGAATGTCTCGGTTGCTTTCGGCATTCTGATGCAGCGGTGGGTAGAGGAGCTTCTGAAAAGATGATTTGCAGCTTTTTATTTTTATGTATATTGACCTTGCTAACAATGTAACATGGATTTGAAGTTTTCGATGGTATGTATATAATTTATTCTAATATAGAGACATACAATCGGAAACTTCTAAAAAAAGATAGGTTCTTTCAAAAATTATTTTTGAAAGAACCTATCTTTTTAGTGCACTCTCAATTGCAGACTGGTTGAAACCGATAATAAGTTTTCCGTTTACATCAAGTACCGGGACACCCATCTGTCCGGATTTTTTAACCATCTCTTGAGCTTTTGCCATATCAACAGCTACATTATATTCGGTAAAAGGTACATTCTTTTTTCTAAGCCAATCTTTTGCAATATTGCAATACCCGCATGAAGGGGTTGTATAAATTTTTACTGCCATTCCAAGCCTCCTTAATAATAGAATACATTAGTAAAATAGTAATGTATTCTCAAATTGTCAAGAATTAATTTTGCTGACGTGAAATCTCGTATAATTTTTTCAATTTTTCTTCAATGAGACGATTAACGGTGTTTGGCGGGAAAATCCCCTTTGTATTCCGAATTCCGGAAGGGCGGGAGGAAAGAACCTGCATTCCTTCATCAATATTTTCAATCGGGTAGATGTGGAATTTTTTCTCTTTCATTGCATCTATGACATAATCGGGAAGCAGCAGATTTTTAATATTGAGTTTCGGGATAATCACACCCTGTTTTCCGGTAAGGCCGCTGCGGCTGCAAATGGAGAAAAAGCCGGTAATTTTCTCATTGATCCCGCCGACAGGCTGAATCTCACCCATCTGGTTAACTGATCCAGTTACAGCAACATCCTGCCGGATAGGGATATTCCCGATAGAGGATAGTAGTGCATACAGTTCACTGGATGAGGCTGAATCTCCGTCGATTTCCGCATAAGACTGCTCAAAACAGATACCTGAATATATTGAAAGAGGAAAATTCCGGGCATACATCTTTCTCAGATATCCCTCCAGAATCAGCAGACCTTTATCGTGAATTTCTCCGGAAAGACCGGCTTCATGCTCAATATTTACGATACCCTCTGTTCCCGGTGCTACAGTAGCAGAAATAACTGCAGGAATTCCGAAACTATATGTCCCCCGATCCAAAACTGCCAGGGCATTCAACATTCCGATTTTTGATCCCTTGAGATGAAGTAACATTTCACCGGATAATATCTGGTCAATAATTTTTGATTCAGGAAGATTTGCCAAATAGTCCCGTTCTTTCAGTGCATGCTTAACAATATTCCCCGTAATAGTGTCAGTTTTCAGTGTTTCCGCCCAGTAGTGAGATTCACGGAGCAGATCCGCTATCAGGGAGAATTGAGTACTCAGCTCATCTCTTTGTTCAACAAGAAAAGAGCCGTATCGCAGGATTTCCGCTATACCTGAGGATTCTACTGGAAGGAGATGTTCATCCTCAACAATCATCTTTGTAAAACCGATATAGTTACCAATATTCTCATCTGTAGCCGGCATGGAAAAATCAAACTCAGCATTGATTTTAAACAGTTTATAAAAATCCTCATCTTCTACAAAGAGATAGTCATACAGCTCTTCATTACCCAGGGCAATAATTTTAAGATTAATGGGGATTGGACCGGGCCGTATTCCCCCGGGATTTCTCTGGCTAGACCCTGAAGAATTCTGCATAATAACAGCCCCGGTTTTTATGGTACGCTTTATATGATCCCAGAGTCCCTCCTCCTTAAGGATATCTACCATATTAATAATGAGATACCCGCCAGATGCTTCAAGAAAAGATCCTCCGTGAATGGAAAGAAAAGGAGGGTAATTATCATCCCTGGTATCAGCTTTGTCATCAATTGAACCGAATAATGTCGAAAAGGTTGGGTGATTTTCATATATCACCGGTGCAGTGGTACCGGAACTGTTATCAACAAGGAGGTTTACCGAATAACGGAGAAAAAACTGTGCACTGCGTACTGTATCCGCATCAGCTCCGGAAAAAAGAAAAGAAAACTCTTTTAGGTCTTCTTCAATGCTTTGTACATATTCATCAACAACCTGGTCAGCAAAACTGTTACGGATTTTCAGGAAATCCTCTTTAAGATTAGTGACCAGCAGCACTGAATTAACAGCAGGTTTTGTATCACCCAACTGATTGATAAGTTCTTCTTTGATCCTGCGCACAAGCCCTTTCATGGCCTGCTGAAATTCCTGCCCTCGGCCGCCCGGCAGCAGGACAAGAGTAGGAGCTTCCGGACGGGAAAAATTATTGATGTACATAACATCCTGAAGTTTGCCTGGAAGGTTGTGGTTTTTGAGAATCATGCGAATTGCAGTCATCCTGCCGGTTCCGGGTTCTCCTGATACAAAAATATTGTATCCTTTCCCCGGAATGCTGAGCCCCATCATGAGCGCCTGGACAGCTCTCGGCTGCCCGATAATCTCACCATGGAAAGATGAAACCCTACATTGTTCTACTCTTGTGGTGTCATAAGAGAATGATGCTTCTTCTGAGGAGAGGGTATGTATGTCAAAATGTAGATCAGCCATGGTGCCTTACTATAAAATTGCCGGGGGCGGCTGTCAAGATGTCTGGCAGATTTATGTTGTACTGCACGAAGTAAATAAAACGTGATGGCGTAAATAAAATGTTGCTAATCTTGACAAAACCTGGCAGTCATTTAAACTGTTAAGAGGATACACTGGCTGGAAGGGGATAATATAATGGTAAAAAAAGCAACTTTTTTCTTCGTAATACTTATATGTGCTTTTGGATCACTAACCGCACTGGAGAATTATGAAATCAGGGAAATTCTGGATTCTACAACCGTTCGGGTTGATCTTCTTGATGATTATAGTGAAATTTATTCATTTGGATCCGGGTTTTTTATCAGCGAATCGGGAATGATACTCACAAACTTTCATGTAATCGAAGATTCTATCAGATATGATATGCAGATACGGGTCAATCTTCAGAACGGTTCTACCTATGAGGCGGAGATCATTCACTGGAATGCACGAAGGGATTGGGCTGTACTCCAAATTTACAGCAGCAATCAATATCCTTATCTTGAATTTGCGGAAGGCGCTGAAATACTTGATGATATTTGGGCGGCCGGCTTCCCCATAACCGGGAATTTCAAGATTACTGCCGGAATGATTAACTCCTACCAACCTGATTTTATGGATGAAGGGTTGGATTATTATGATGTATCCATGAAGTTTGACGGGGGAAACAGCGGTGGTCCTGTAATAAATAATGATGGGGATGTTGTAGGTATTGTTGTGGCCTATTATACAGAAGCCAGGGCTTTCGATTTTATTATCCCGATAGAAGAAGTTGCTGAGGAAATATATTGGCTGCGCTATATATCCGGCAGCCAGGCTTACGTGCCGTCAAGGATTTCCGGGATTGAGGACATTGGGTATTTCTCTGATTATTTTATGATAACAAACAATACTGGTTTTGATATCTGGTATTTGTATGTTATCACCGATGAGATGTTTGAAGCTGAGGATCAGGGTGAGGATCTTCTGGGCGATGAAATTCTCTATAATGAATATTACGCAGAAATTGATCCTAGCCTGTATGACTGGCTGTATGATCCTATCTTTGTTGAATGGGATATGCGTCTCCATATTTTGGCAGAGGACCTGGATGGTGATAAATATCATCTGGAGTGGTATCCTGATTCTGATTCCTGGGAGATTATTTTAACTTTAGATGATCTGATGGATGAGTAAACTGGACAGTAATCTGTCCAAACAGTA
>JAGLNY010000120.1 GCA_023139255.1 Spirochaetales bacterium | reverse complement strand
TAAAACCGGAAGAATTTACACAGAATGATATCTCTTTAAACGGACTTCAGGTTGGAAGAAAACAGAAAGAGATCAAAAAAGCAGCTTTTGCGGTAGATGCCTGTATGGAGACTTTTCAGCGGGCTGTCCAGGCCGGGGCTGATATACTGTTTGTTCATCACGGTTTATTTTGGGGAAAACCCATCCCGTTAACAGATGCACATTATGATCGAATTTCATACCTCATGGAACATGATCTGGCGCTGTATGCTTCTCATCTTCCCCTGGATGCTCATCCGGACGTTGGTAACAACGCAGGAATTGCTAATAAGCTGGGTTTGATTGACAGGCTGCCGTTTGGGGAATATCACGGGAAGAAAATAGGAATGAAAGGGGAACTGCCGGAAGTCTCAAGTCTTGAGGATGTTCTCGGTGTTCTGGGTCTGAGAGATGAGGCTTCGCTATCGATACTCCCTTTTGGGAAAAAGAAGATTAGAAGTGTGGGAATTGTATCCGGGGGTGCGGCTGATGAAGTGCTTCAGGCTATAGACGAAGGTATTGATCTGTATATTACCGGGGAGGCATCTCATCAGGTTTATCATGCGTGTCTCGAAGGCGGGATACATGTAATTGCCGCCGGACACTATAATACAGAAATCTACGGCCCTAAACTTCTAGCGGATAAATTATCAGGTGAAATGGGAATTACTGCGTATTTTATTGATTTTCCAACAGGGTTGTAATTGTGTATGAATAAAAAAGAGAGGCTACTGCCATTTGTCCTGACAGTGTGTATTGCTGCAGCTGATCAGTTAATAAAAATTTGGATATCAGCAAATATTACACAGAACACGATTGGATACCGGTTGTTTGACGGCGACTTTCTACGAATTATACACGTCAGGAATAATGCCGTTGCATTCAGCATGGGTACCGGATTGCCTGATATTGTACGTTTGCTGCTGTTCATTATTGTACCTTTAGTATTTATTGGTTATTTGATATTTTATGTTATAAGAAGTGACGAATTTTCCCCTTTCCAGCGTTGGTTGATAGGCGGCGCTGCGGGGGGCGGTCTGGGAAATTTGATTGACAGAGTTTTCCGGTCCAGCTGGGTAATTGATTATATTGACGTAAAGTTCTATGGTTTGTTTGGTATGGAACGTTTTCCAACATTTAATCTTGCTGATTCATCGATTGTGGTTTGCGGGATTTTACTGATAATTACATTTTTATATTCTTTGAGAGGGAAACATGAATAAAAAAGTTAATACAGCGCTTTTTATGCTCGGAGCAACTCTGGTAAATATAATCCTTATACTGGTGTTATTGGTTTTTCTTATTTTTCTAATTGGGAGATTGTTCCCGGATCCTTCAAGCACACTGGCACAAGTTTTACTTATTGCGGCCTTTTTGCTTGCTCTTGGTGGTTCCTTTGGTATCTACACATTGATAATTAAGTTAATTTCAAAAAAATACGATTTGGATAAATATCTCCATCCGATATTTAAACCCAGGCACCGAAAAGGCGGCGGCAGGATGCTCAAGTAGCATTTTTGCTGGAAGCAGCAATATTGCTGAAAGCACCATTTACTCTTTACTTATGAAATTGGATATGAGAAGTACTGCCTCTTTTGTTCCCGTTGCTTCTGGATAGAGCAAAGAACCGTGGATAGTCTGTCTGCACATATAATAGGTAACAGATACTCCTGCTTTCCGTAATGCTTCCGCATATTGGGCTCCATCGTCAAGCAGCGGGTCATATTCCGCTGTAATAATAAGAGTGTCAGGAATATCTGCGTGATTTTCGGCGAGGAGCGGGGAAAAATAGGGGTTATAGATATCATCCTTCGTATTGCTGTATGACGTTATATAAAATTCTATATCTTTTTTTGTCAGGATAGGACCTTTTTCGTACATTTTGTGAGATTTTGATAACATTCTTCCGTCGGTTAAAGGATAATTAAGTATCTGACCGCGTATTTTGGGACCTTGCCGGTCACGTGCCATAAGGCTTACTACAGCAGCAAGATTGCCGCCGGAACTGCTTCCCATAACATAGATCAAATCACGATTAACCATAAGCTCATCAGCATGATTATGCAGCCAGACAAGAGAATCGTAAGCATCTTCGGCTGCTGTGGGGAATTTATATTCCGGGGCAAGCCGATACTCAATTGAGAGTACAGGGATTCCGAGAATACCTGATAGTTTTCCACAGAGCAGGGTATGTATGGCTATTGTTGATAAGACCCATCCGCCGCCGTGAAAGTATAGTAGGGCCGGGGTTTTTTGGTTTACGGTATCAGGTTTCTTTTGTGGTAGGAACCAGGTCCCGGCTATTTCTCCTTCACGCACAGGTATGACAAATTCCTGTTTGCCGGAAAGTATGGCGGGTTTGCCGAATATTTTTCTGGTAATGATATTATCGGGAATTTGGAGATTATTATATTTTGCAATATCCTTTTCTGACATAGCATACACAGGCTTTCTTGTTGCTAGTTCAATTAAGTGAACCAGACGATGCATGCTTTTTGACATTGGTAGATTACTGGTTTTGTTTCTCATAATTTAATAGTTTTGCGGT
>JAGLNY010000012.1 GCA_023139255.1 Spirochaetales bacterium | reverse complement strand
AAGAGTGGTACGTCTCCACCATCATACGAAAGAGCTATGTGCAGGATATTTTTCATTACCAGCTTGAGCTGCAGATGGAAAACCTGAAACTCCTAAAAGAAGCAGTCGGTGAGAGACTGGATGTGGTAGTTATGGGCGGAACTGATTTTGGTTCACAGAATGGCCCCTTTATAGCCCCCGATGCATACCGTGAATTATACAAACCGCTTCACAAAAAGATGAACGACTGGGTACATGAACATACATCATGGAAAACCTTCTACCATACCTGCGGCTCGATTGCGGCTTTTCTTGACGATTTTCACGAAGCCGGTATGGATATTCTGAATCCCGTGCAGATAGCCGCCAAAGGGATGGACCCGAAGTTTCTGAAAGATAACTACGGCGATAAGTTTGTATTTTGGGGAGGAGGCATCGATTCTCAGCACACCCTCCCATTCGGTACGCCGGAAGATGTGGCACAGGAAGTTGGTCGGAATATAGAGGTTTTTGGTGAAAACGGCGGGTTTGTATTTAACAATGTACACAATATCCAATCCAGTGTTCCAATGGAAAACCTGCTTGCCTTTTTTCAGGCATTCAGGGAGTTGAGCAGTTATTCAGGATAGTTTTATTCTGATTTTATGAAGTTTCCTCATTTGAGTACAGTTTTTAAACCATGCTTTTTATATTCTAATATTTTTGTGTCACGGGTCATTATTGTAAAGTCATTTTTTATTGATTCCCAAATTAATATCCGATCGAAAGGATCTTTATGAATATCATTTGGTAGGTTGTAAAAACTTGAAAAAACTTCAAAGCCCACATTTTTAATACGGTATCCATTATTTTGTAAAAGTTCAGGAATCATTTCAGGAGTAAAATTTTTTAATTCCAATTTTCCAATCGAATATTTGAGACTAATTTCGAATATCGAAATAGAACTACAAATGATTTCATTGTCAGGGCTGTTTATGATATCTATTTCATTCTGCTTAAGTTTTTTACCATCTGTCAATATCCAGAGGATTATTTGGGTGTCAATTAAAATTTTCATAAGGAAACTAATTCTTCATCAGTCATTTTAAAATCATCTTTCATAGTAAAAGATGCATTACTGCCTAAAATACCAATTTTCCTTTTTTTGGGTTTATATTCATTATATGGAATTATGACGCCAAGCTTTTCGTGACTTTTACCATATTCAATAATGATTTTTTCTCCATGACGAAGATCGTTTAATACCGAGGAAAATTGTGATTTTAAATTGGCAACCGTCATTGTTCTCATAATTAAAGCATACTATTAACATGACATGTTGTCAACTAAAAAGCGACATATTACTTTACAGAGAGCGAAGAATAGATAATGTAAATTTTTATCTTGATTGCCATGGGAAACCTCGCCGGGAAGCCCGGAGAATTCTATCAATATATTGCAGGGCTTGATGTGCTGATTCTCTCCTACTTTTTCGTATCGTATATGCTGGCAAAAAGCAATGGGAAATCCTGAGAATGTGTATACATTAGAAGTAATAATTGGGAGGTGAAGAGGTGTCAGGAAGTGCGACCCAATCTTTTCATAATATTATGATCCTCAAGGCCTCAATTTCCATCTCGTTCTGTTCAGCAACACTACCGGGCATATAACAAGCTGTAACAGGCTTCTATTCTCATCTCTGCTGATCCGGGAATTCTGCTTTCAAATTCCAGCAAACCG
>JAGLNY010000119.1 GCA_023139255.1 Spirochaetales bacterium | reverse complement strand
ACTCCTAGGGTTACTGCTTAAGACAGCATCTGGACTTGACACCCATAAGGTATCCCGATAATGTACAGGTATATGAAAAACACACAGCTGATTTACAGACATCATCATCATTCTCTCTTCCCGTGATTCTGAAGTGCGAATGATATACGTATACGTAAAAGCTCCGCATTTCGCGGGGTTTTTTTTATGGTGCGCCCGGGATTCCGACAGTCTTCCGGCAAATGGGCAAATGAGAGAATAGGCAAACCCGGTAGTGCGGGCAGATTTAAGTTCAGGAGAAATACATGTTTACCAGTAAAACAAGATTGAGAATAGCTGTACAGAAAAAGGGACGGCTCAGCGAGAAGTCCCAGGATATAATACGTTCCTGCGGGATTGAGTTCGGGAATGGTTCAAGAGTGCTGAAAAACGAAGCATATAATTTCCCTATCGAATTCCTCTACCTGCGGGACGACGATATACCCGGGTATGTGTATGACGGTATTGCCGACATCGGGATTGTCGGCAGGAATGAGGCGGCAGAAAAGCAGTTTGATGTCGATTATATACGTGATCTCGGGTTCTCAAAATGCCGGCTCTCTATTGCCGTTCCGAACAGCTTTCCCTACAATAGCCTTGAGGATTTACAGGGACATGAAATCGCGACATCATATCCCAACATCCTGAGGGCATGCCTTGATGAGCGTGGAATAAAGGCGGGTATTCACGAAATAAGCGGGTCGGTTGAGATTGCACCGGCTATAGGGCTTACGGATGCAATTTGCGACTTGGTAAGTACCGGCAGCACCCTTATCAGCAATGGGCTGAAGGAAGTTGATGTCATTTTCCGGTCAACTGCCGTCATGATTGCACAAAAGGATCTGGGAAAAAAGGACCCTGAGAAGCAAAAAATCCTGGACAGGCTGCTGGTGAGAATGGATGCTGTAATGAAGGCCCGGGACTATAAATATATAGTGTTTAACCTTCCCACAGATCATATAGATCAGGTCAGTAAGATTGTTCCGGGTATGAAAAGCCCGACAGTGACTCCCCTGTATGAAAAAGGCTGGAGTTCGGTGCAGACTGTGGTAAAAGAGGATGATTTCTGGGATGTTTTCGAGGCTCTTAAGAAGATCGGGGCACAGGGAATGCTGGTTACGGCTATTGAGAAAATGACTATTTAACCAGCGTATAGGAAGAAATGGGGAACAGATATGAGCAAACAGATTGCGATATATATGAATCCTGATGATCAGGATATACAGGAAATAATCAGAAGACCGCAGAAACAGCAGACCGAACTGGAAAATACTGTGAGTCAGATTGTAACAGCGGTTAGGGATCGTGGGGATTCCGCGCTGATTGAGTATACCAGGACTTTTGATAAAGCCCAGCTGCAGAACCTGCCCGTAACGAGGGATGAGGTTGAGAAAGCGGCACAGCTTCTCAAGCCTGAACTCCGGATGGCTATTAAACATGCCGCGAAAAATATCAGGAATTTCCATGCTGCCCAGCTGTCTGTAGATGAAGATATGCAGGTGGAAAATGGTGTTCGGTGCTGGAGACGTACCCGGCCGATAGAGAGGGTAGGGCTGTATGTCCCCGGAGGGACCGCGCCGCTTTTTTCCACAGTGCTGATGCTGGCGATCCCGGCCTCTATTGCCGGCTGCCGGGAGATAGTATTAACCACACCGCCGCGTGCCGATGGGTCAGTGCATCCCGCGATTCTCTTTGCGGCCTCACTCAGCGGTGTAACCTCTATTATTAAGGCAGGAGGTGCACAGGCTATTGCTGCCCTGGCATACGGCACAGAGAGTGTGAAAAAAGTTGATAAAATTTTCGGGCCGGGAAATCAGTATGTGACAAAAGCAAAAGAGATCGCGGCTGCATCCGGTACCGTAATTGATATGCCGGCAGGTCCATCGGAAGTCCTGATTGTCGTTGATGAAACAGCTGACCCTGATATTACAGCAGCAGACATGCTCAGCCAGGCTGAACACGGACCGGACAGTCAGGTGATTGTGATTATTGACTCAGTCTCGTTAATTGACCCGATCCTGAAAGCGGTAAATCAGCAATTATTCGATCTGCCGCGCAGGGAATTTGCGGAAAGTTCTCTTGCGAACAGCAGTATGCTCTGTGTTCCGGAGAAGGACAAGATTGTCGAGATTATTAACCGTTATGCACCCGAGCACCTGATTATACAGACGAGGGATGCCAACTCCCTGGAGGGACAGATCACCAATGCCGGTTCTGTCTTTTTCGGGCAGTGGACCCCTGAGTCCGCCGGGGATTATGCCTCAGGGACAAATCACACCCTGCCGACAAACGGATGGGCGCGAGTCTATTCCGGGGTAAGTGTGGACAGTTTTATCAAGAAGATAACTTTTCAGGAGATTACCCCTGAGGGGCTGAAAAAACTTGGCCCGGTAATAGAGGTCCTTGCTGAAGCCGAATCACTAATCGCGCATAAACAGGCTGTATCTGTACGATTACAAAAACTTAGAGAAAGCCGGAAGGAAAAAAATGAGCAAAACAATTAATCTGCAGGAACTGCTTCGGCCGAATATCATGGGGATTACCCCCTACTCATCTGCACGCAGCGAGTTTTCGGGTGATGCTGAGGTGTTCCTTGATGCAAACGAGAACTTCCAGGATTTTGTTGAGGATGCAGAATCCCCGAGAAACCGTTACCCGGATCCGTTCCAACAGGATCTGAAGGATCGTGTAGCAAAACTGTTTGGGATCCCTGCTGATACCCTGTTTCTGGGAAACGGCAGCGACGAGGCTATCGATCTGCTCTACCGGGCATTCGCGGTACCGGGAGTTGATAAGGCAGTAATTCTGCCGCCGACTTATGGCGTCTATAAAGTATTTGCCGATGTAAATGATATCGAAGTGATTCGTGTTCCATTAACCAGCTCGTTTACTATAGACCTGGAAAAACTTCGCACTGTTGTGGAATCTGAACCGGCAAACGAACTGAAGCTGCTGTTTGTCTGTTCTCCAAATAACCCGACAGGAAACTCGGTAAGTCCTGCGGAGCTGACTTGGGTGCTGGATCTGTTTCCGGGAATTGTTGTGGTTGATGAAGCCTATCAGGATTTCAGTACTAATCCTTCCTCGATAGATTTACTGGGGGAGTTTGAGAACCTTGTGGTACTCAGGACCTTCTCGAAAGCATGGGGGCTTGCAAATGTACGGCTTGGGATGGCAATATCTTCGCCGGAAATTGCTGAAGTACTGAAGAATATCAAGTATCCCTACAATCTCAGCGGACCGGCACAGGAAGTTGCTGTCCATGC
>JAGLNY010000118.1 GCA_023139255.1 Spirochaetales bacterium | reverse complement strand
CGGGAACGTCTTTCGGCAGAAATAGGTGAAATACCTTATGTTAAAAGGATCTACCCATCTGATGCAAACTTCATTCTGGTGAAGGTGACAGATGCAGACAGACTTTATGATGAACTTCGCGGCAGGGGAATTGTCATACGAAACCGGAACAGTGTACCCGGTTGTGAGGGATGTGTACGGATTACTATTGGGTCTGAAGCAGAGAACGGCATGCTGATAGCAGCAATGGAAGAACTGGGAGGAATATTATGAGACCAATTCTATTTATAGACAGGGACGGGGTCCTGATCCAGGAGCCGCCGGAGGATTTTCAGGTTGACACATTGGAAAAACTGGAATTTATACCCGGTGTTTTTAGTGCGTTGAGCAGGATACGCAAAGAGACTGATTTTCTCTTTGTGATGGTATCCAACCAGGATGGTCTCGGGACAGATTCCCACCCTCATGAAACGTTCACCCTGCCGCAGGAAAAAATGCTGAGAACATTGGAGGGTGAGGGGATCATTTTCGATGCTGTTCATATAGATGGATCCTGGCCGGACGATAAGCTGCCGACAAGGAAACCGGGAACCGGGATGCTCGCCGAGTATCTTGACGGCGGGTATGATCTGGAACGTTCTCTGGTGATTGGAGACAGGTTGACAGATATTGAGATGGCAGGGAATATCGGCTGTAAGGCGATCTGGTTTACCGGCAGCGAAAACCGGAAACTACTGGAAAGCGGAGAGACTGCAGACAGCAATCTTGCCCGGCACTGTACTCTTGTGAGTAATAACTGGGATGAGATAAGCCGGATTATCACCGGCAGCAGGTACCCGTTACCTGACAGAACTACTGAAATCATACGTGAGACCAGGGAGACCGGGATCGAGGTCTCCATCAACCTGGATGGTACAGGAAAAACTGACATTTCAACCGGGCTCAGGTTTTTTGACCACATGCTTGACCAGGTTGCTAAACACTCATACTGCGATTTGCGCATTCTGGTAAAAGGCGATCTTGATGTGGATGAACACCACACGATTGAGGATACAGCAATTACCCTTGGCCAGGCTTTCTTCAAGGCTCTTGGCGATAAGATGGGGATCAACAGGTATGGATTCATGCTCCCGATGGACGACTCGCTCGCACAGGCTGTAATTGATTTTTCCGGTCGTCCCTGGCTTGTCTGGGATGTTGCGTTTTCCCGCGACAGGGTTGGGGATGTCCCTACGGAGATGTTTTACCACTTCTTTAAATCTTTCTCGGATGAGGCACGATGCAACCTGAACATCTCAGCGAAAGGGGAGAATGCGCACCACATGGCTGAGGCGGTTTTTAAGGCTTTTGCCCGTGCAATCCGGGGTGCAGTAAAGCGTGATCTCTATAATATGACTCTTCCTTCAACAAAAGGAGTTTTGTGATGATTGATGCAAATCCACTCCCGGAAGTCTCCGGTGAGGTGGTTATTGTTAAATATAATGCGGGAAACGTGAGATCGGTAACCTGCGCGTTAAATCGTTTGGGAATTGAGCCGGTTTTGACCGATGACCCTGACAGAATCAGGGATGCCGACCGGGTGATTTTCCCAGGGGTGGGTGAGGCCAGTTCTGCTATGAACTATCTTCGCAGGACCGGGTTGGACGGGGTACTGAAAACTCTCACGCAGCCATTCCTGGGTATTTGCCTCGGTATGCAGCTGATGTGCGAGTGGAGTCAGGAAAATGATACGGAATGCCTTGGTATTTTTCATGAAAAAGTGCTGTTGTTCCCGCCTGAACTGAAGGTTCCCCATATGGGTTGGAATAACTTATCAGGGATCATGAGCCCGATTTTATCCGGGATAACCGGCGATGAATATTTCTATTTTGTTCACAGTTACTATGCGGCAAAGGGAGATGAGACTATTGCTTCCTGCGGTTACATCAATGAATTCAGTGCCGCCCTGCAGAACGGGAACTACTACGGGCTGCAGTTTCATCCTGAGAAGAGCAGCAAGGCGGGAGAGATGATACTAAGGAATTTTCTGGGAATGGGAGATGGGTAGGATGGAAATAATTCCGGCTATTGATATTATTGATGGAAAGTGCGTACGGCTTGCCGGCGGTGATTACGGTAAGAAAAAAGTATATAACGAGGACCCGTTGGCTGTTGCCCGTGAATTTGAGGAGTATGGGATTCGCCGTCTGCACCTCGTGGATCTTGACGGGGCGAAATCGGGCGGGATCGTGAACCGGAAAATCCTGGAGACTATTGCATCCGGGACAAACCTGGTGATTGATTTCGGCGGCGGTATTAAGCGTGATAGTGATATTCGTGCCGCGTTTGAGAGCGGTGCCGCAATGGTTACCGGCGGCAGTATCGCAGTTAAGGAACCGGAAACATTTCTTGCATGGCACTCGGAATGGGGACCTGACCGGATAATTCTGGGAGCGGATGCCAGGGACGGCTTTATTGCAGTGAGCGGCTGGCTGGAGAATTCCGGCAGCGAACTGATTCCCTTTGTGCTGGATTATCTGGCAAAAGGAATCCGGAAGGTTATCTGCACCGATATCAGTAAAGACGGCATGATGAGTGGGGCTTCCATTGAATTGTATAAAGAGATGATGCAGTCGGCTGATGATGCCGGACTCAGGAACCTGGAGCTTATTGCAAGCGGCGGGGTTACGTATATGAGTGAGCTGGATAATCTTGCAGAAGCCGGATTGAGCGGTGCAATTATCGGTAAGGCGATATATGAGGGGTCAATTTCCCTGAAAGCTCTCGGGAACTGGATTGAGAATGATGACAGTATTTCTGTCGTGACGGAGTAGTATATGCTGACAAAGAGAATTATTCCCTGTCTGGATGTGCATGACGGGAGAACGGTGAAAGGGGTGAATTTTGTGAACCTGCGTGATGCAGGGGATGCAGTCGAACTGGGCGCAATGTATGCCGGGCAAGGTGCTGATGAGCTTACGTTCCTCGATATTACCGCGACTGTAGAGCGGAGGGAAACCCTGGCTGCGCTGGTAAAACGAATATCCGCACATATTAATATTCCCTTTACGGTCGGCGGCGGCATAAAATCTGTCTCCGATGTCGGGGTCCTGCTCAGTTCCGGTGCTGATAAAATTTCCGTTAATTCAGAGGTAGTGAGAAATCCCGGTATCATAGATTCGCTTGCTGCAGAGTTCGGCAGTCAGTGTGTAGTCTATTCGACTGATGTCCGCCATAATGGTGAATTCTGGGAGGTCTACATTCGCGGCGGCAGGACACCGACAGGTATAAGAGCCCGTGAATGGATTAAACAGATCGAGAACCGGGGTGCGGGAGAAATTCTCCTTACTTCCATGGATCACGACGGGACAAAGAATGGGTTTGCCCTTGAGTTTACCCGTGATATTTCTGAGATGGTACAGGTGCCGGTTATTGCTTCCGGGGGTGCCGGGACTATGGAGCATTTTGTTGATGTATTCACGGAGGGGAAGGCCGATGCCGCCCTTGCTGCCAGTATTTTTCATTTCCGTGAAATTGATATCCCGGATTTAAAGTCGTATCTGCGTGAGAGAAATATTCCGGTAAGGATTGAAAAATAGGATGGAATTTGCGGGATGGATGCGGGATTGTGTTTTATAAATAATTAGTATAATTTCTTACAGTAACCGGAGGATCCTGATGGATATTGATTTTTCAAAAAGTAGCGATGGACTGATACCTGCCATAATACAGGACTCAGTAACCGGTAAAGTGCTGATGCTGGGATATATGAATCAGGAATCTTACAAGATCACCCTAGAGACAGACAAAGTTACTTTTTTTTCAAGAAGCCGGCAATGTCTCTGGACTAAAGGTGAAACATCCGGGAATATTCTTACGGTTAAATCCATAACCCCTGATTGCGACAACGATACACTGCTGATTAAGGCAATCCCGTCAGGCCCGGTCTGCCACACAGGAGATGATACCTGTTTTCATGAAGAAAACCATCCAACTGAATTCACTGCCCCCGAATTTATAGCATATCTTGAAGGGGTTATCATTGACCGCCGTGATTACCCTATTGAGGGTTCATACACCAACCATCTCTTTACCAAGGGCATCAACAAGATAGCCCAGAAAGTGGGAGAAGAGGCAGTCGAGCTTATTATTGAGGCGATGGATAACAACAAGAAGCTGTTCCTTGGTGAAGCGGCAGATCTTCTCTACCATTATCTAGTCCTGTTAGTACATAAAGGGTATACCCTGGACGAGGTGATTGAGGTGCTGAAGAACCGGCATTCGCGATAATCTGCATCGCCTGTCAGGCATCGAATCCACAGTAGAGTACCCTTTTGATGAAAAATAGGAGAAATATTTCAATGGAAACACAATTTCTTTCAGGATTACCTATCGCAGAAAAAATTTTAAGTGAAGTCAAAAAAGAAGTAGCAGAATTACGCTCTAAAGGTATATATCCGGGGTTAGGGACAATTCTTGTAGGTGAAGATTCGGCAAGTGCTGGATATATCCGAAAAAAGCATGAAACTTGTAAAGAACTAGGCATAAAATCATTCAATATCAGCGTACCATCCACTGCCACTCAAGCGGAACTTCTCAGTGCAGTAAAAGAATTCAATGAGAATGATGAAGTGGATGCCTACTTAATTCAGAATCCAGTTCCAAAAGGTTTTGATTTCAACAAAGCTGTTGAAGCAATGTCCCCTGATAAAGATGCTGACGGCCTTCACCCCTCTAACCTTGGTAGGCTTGTTCTGCAGCAAGATGGACCAGTTCCTTGCACTCCAGCAGGAATTATTGAGATCCTAAAGTTTTATAATATTTCGATCCAGGGGAAGCATGTTGTAGTTGTCGGTAGAGGCCCAACTCTTGGTAGACCATTAGCTCTCCTTTTATCAATGAAGAGAGATTATGCAAATGCCGCAGTGACAGTTGTCCATACTGGTGTTAAGAACCTGGCGGATTACACAAGAGAAGCAGATATTTTGGTCTCCGCCGTTGGTGTCCCAAGCTTTATCATGCCTGATATGGTGAAGCCTGGAGCGGTCGTAGTAAGCGGCGGCATTCAGTGGGAAGGCAGAAAGCTGCTGCCTGATGTTGATGTAAGTGTAGCCAGTATTACAAGTTGGATTACACCTCGTTTAGGTGGTGTCGGACCAACAACTGTTGCTCTGCTTCTCAGGAATACAGTTCAAGCAGCGAAAAGAAAATTGAAATAGACGGAGGACTGGCAATTGGAAAAATGAAAGTGTTGCCAGTGAGCAAACTATAGTGTCCTCTTGTTAAGTTACGAGTCGTATACTGTAGAGCATACAATATTTTCTTGATTGGGGTTTAAACAAAGTATATGATTCTATATGGAAGCAATAATACAAAAATGGGGAAATAGTTTAGGAATCAGAATTCCAACAAATATTGTTAGTGATTTGTTCCTTTGAAATGATTCTATAGTTGATATTGATGTAGAAGTAGATGTGATAATAATTCGTCCAAAGAAAAAACTGGATTTAGATGAAATACTAAACTCAATCAATGATGAAAATAGGTACAAGATTGTTTTCTATTAGGTGAATGTCTGGTATACTTAACTCGCTCCAAAGAAGTCTGTCGTCCATAGAAGGCTAATATTTACAGATAAAGTGAGTTGGCATGAATATAGACATAGAAAAATATAATAAAAAGATTTCATACGCTATTACATATTTTTGGCATACAAGAGAAAGACAACTTGGAGATCAACGAAATAGAAATACTTCCGATCAAGGAAACCGTGGGGCTGTAACAGGAGGAAAGCAACTAGATGGATTTATTGAGCTATTAACAGATATCGCTCAAGATTATGGGATTGATGATGAGTATATACATACAAAATCTAATTATTTGCCAGGATATTTCCGCCCATCAAAGGACTGGGATTTTTTAATAACGACTCCTCAAGGAAATCTCGTTTGTGCAATTGAATTAAAATCACAAGTAGGTTCTTTTGGTAATAATTTTAATAATAGAACTGAAGAATCATTAGGTAGTTCATTAGATCTAGCAACTTCTTTGTCAGAAAACAGCTTCCCTTTTTCAATAATGCCATGGATAGGATATTTAGTTGTAATTGAGAATTCTGAAAAATCATCTAATCCTGTAAAAGTGCAGGAGAGGCTTTATAAGGTCCGATCTGAATTCCGTAATTCATCATACATACAACGTTATGACATATTTTGTCAGCGTCTCATGGCAAAAAAATTATATAACTCTGCGTCCATAATATGGACAAAACCTGATTTAAGTTTTGGTCATTGTTCGATAGGGTCAAGTATAAAGACATTTTTGAAATCATTTATCTCTAATCTTTTAGTACGTGCGGACGAATTCAAATGAAATACGGGATTAGAAGTAATGGTAATCCTCATGGGAGAGTTTATACAAATCAATCTGTTGTTAATTTTATAATAGATTTATCAAGTAGAGAAGTTTCTTCTATATTAGGTAAGACGATAATAGATCCAGCAGTAGGAACTGGGGCATTTATAATTCCCATTATCCAAAGAATTCAAAATGAATGTGATGGCGATTTGTTGAAAATAAATGAATCTTTAAAGAATATATATATTTATGATATTGATGAAACTGCTATCGACGGATTAATAAGAAATATTCTAAAAATATTATTAGATAAAAAAAGTATAGAATACATAAATATTACTATAGGAAACTTCCTTCTTGCTAAAGCTCCAAAGGCAGATATCATAATAGGTAATCCTCCATATATTCGGTATGATAATATTCCTGAAGTGCAGAGAGAAAAATACAAAAAATTATTTTATTCTTTTTCAGGCCGAGCTGATATTTATATTCCTTTCATCGAAAAATCAATGAAATTACTTAATCCCGGTGGGGTTCTCTCCTTTGTTTGTTCGGATAGATGGTTTAATAATAATTATGGTAAAAACTTACGTAGTTTAGTAAATCAAAATTTTAATATGAAATATATATTTAAAATAAACGGGTTTAATCCTTTTAGAGAAGATGTAATTGCATATCCTTCTATTTTTCTTATTAAAAACGATGGGAAAACCGATAGTTTCGCATATACTGAAGTAGAAACTCTTGAAGAACTAGAGAATTGTATCTATAAGGAAAAATTTGATGCACTATACTTTAATTCTAAATCAGAAATTGAATATGATAACTACTCAAAGTTCTTGTATTCTATTGAGGATCAGAATTTCAAAATAGGGATTGGTGTTGCTACAGGTGCAGATAAAGTATTTATAGTTAATAAATCTGTGGAGGTAGAAGATGAAATACTTATTCCTTTGGTTACGAGAAAAGATATTAAAGAATCAAAAATATTGTGGTCTGGACAATATCTCATTAATACCTATTCAAAAAGTGGAAATGGCCTATTAGATATAGATCAGTTTCCAAAACTTAGAGGATACCTTGAAGCGCATTATGATATACTCATCAACAGACATATAGCGAAAAAGAATAGTCGAAACTGGTATAAATTAATTGATCCGGTAAAAAAAGATTTATTAGAAAAGCCTAAACTTTTAATACCTGATATTTCTTCAAAAAATACAATTATATACGATGAGGGGAACTTTTATCCTCATCATAACTTCTATTATATAACTTCCAACAATAATAAAGATTTACTGGTCCTGAGGTCGCTTTTATCAACTGCTTTCGTCCAAAAGCAAGTTGCACAAAAAGGTTTACTAATGAATGGAGGAGCCTTACGTTGGCAAGCTCAAACTTTAAGAAAGATTTACTTACCTAAAATTTGCGATTTGTCCATTGAAATTAAGGATTTACTTATCGGATACTATGAAAATGATTTTTTTGATAAAATTGATGAATTTATCAAAGATCTAGTATCTTTAAATACAACTTCGCCATCCGTGGCTATGGTGTATAAAAGAGGAGAAATCCCTTCGGTTACCCAATTGTGTATAAGTTGATGTTGATACATCATATATTTTTCCTAAAGCACATCAGGTGTATGTTTAAGCTTGAAAACGTTTAAAAAGACAAATTATCTTGTCAAAAATATCCCGACAGCATATGGCAGTAAAACCAACAATGCCAGTAGTGGAGGTCTGCGCTGCGTCATGTTGCGCCTATCCCAATTAAAGAGATAGATCGCTAACCCGAATGCCAGAATTCCACCCGCCAGCAGGATGATGATCGATAATATCGGATCGAAATCGGCTGCCTGATTCTGGGTTAATCCCCGAAAGGCGTTCATGGCCTGGGTTGCTGGGAGGAGTTGAGCGATTTTTCTCATCATTTCAGGTAATATGCTGTAGGGGAGCATCATTCCTCCCAACAGCATCGAGGGTAAGAAAATCAGCTGTGACCAAAGCACGGTCATTCGTGAACTGGGTGAGATTACACCGATCAGAACTCCAATCCCGGAACAGGCAAAGGCCGTCACGAGAAATATTACGATGAACGCGACCCAATTGATGGGTATAGGGGCACCAAAGAATAAGGGTGCAGTGGCAGTGATGATTATGGTTACAACCGCCATGTGCAGGATGGTGGTCAGTGCAGGAATTATCAGGATTGAGATGGCTGGTACACCGTTGATTTTATAACTGCGAAAAATGCCGGCTTCTCGGGCCGTAACTAATGGGTCCGGTAAACCCAGCATCGTGGATGCCAGAATGGCAAATACCACCATTGCCGGGATCATTGTCGTAACAAAATCGGGGTTGATTTCACCCATAACCAATCCCATCATGGCATAAAATCCCAGAGGAAAGAGGTAGTTCATTAAAAGCAGTGTCTTGTTACGTATGCCGGTGCGGAACTCGAATAAGAAGTGATTGATAAAAGCTTTCATCTGGCACCTCCTTTGGTGGTGATTTCCAGAAATCGATCTTCAAG
>JAGLNY010000117.1 GCA_023139255.1 Spirochaetales bacterium | reverse complement strand
TTTCCAGAAAGACGAGAAGATTAGTTGTCCCCAAATCAATTCCGAGATTAATTCTTTTTATATTCTTTTTAATATTCATAGTACTCTACTCCTCCTTTACAATGTTCCCAGGTAATATTTTTTCTCAGCTTTGAGTAATTTCTTACATCCATCCACAACAGCAGTCATTGGTGATTCAGATATATGTACAGGTACATGGGTTATTTTCTCAAAGTATTCCTTAATACCTGGGATTTGTGAGCAACCGCCGCTCAGCAGTATGCCGTTATCCACCAGATCGCCTGCAAGTTCGGGGGGAGTGGCTTCAAGGGTTGCGATTGTTACTGCCTTAATATTCTCAAAACAGTACAGAAGCAGCTTTCTTATCTCTTTAGCGGTAATAGTGGCTTCTTTAGGCAGTCCGGAAACCAGGTCTCGCCCCATCGCCTTATACTGCAGATTTTTATTTTCCTCATCTACAGGAAGGTTGCCGGTTAAGGAAGCAAGGGATATTTTTATTTTTTCAGCTGTCTGCAGACCGATCTCAAGTTTGTGTGCTTCTTTAACATGATCAATGATTTGCTTGTCAAAATAATCTCCGGCAGTCTTGATTGATTTTGACAAGACTACTTCTCCAAGAGACAGAACCCCGAAGTCAGTTGTTCCACCACCGATATCCACAACCAAATGTCCCTGAGGAGTGTGTATATCCAGCCCGCAGCCGATTGCAGCCGCTTTCACTTCCTCCTCGATTAGCACATCCCCGATACCCAGACCATGGGTGAGCTCGATAATTGCACTTTTTTCTGTGTCGGTAATCTCAGAGGGGATGCAGATTATCAATGTGCCGATTGTGTTAATTTTTGACTGGAAAATTTTTTCAAGAGTAAAAAATAATATTTCCTTTATCATATCAATATCGGAAACAACCCCTCCCTGAAGCGGTTTGATTATTTTTACTTTGTCATGAGTTTTACCCACCAGGCTGGACGCCTCCTTCCCGACAGCAACAACAGTTTTTGTTGCTATATCCATAGCAAGTATTGATGGTTCGTTAAAAACTGTTCCTTCACCCTCTACATAGATCAGAAGATTTGATGTCCCCAGATCGATGCCCACAGCAAGGTTTTTAAGTAATTTCTTTTTCATCGTTCACTCCTTCATATTATGAGATATTGTGTAAAATAAAGTTTTTGATTGGTGATAAAGTATTACTATATAATAATATAGATACTCTCAATCAAAAACTTCAAATCCATGTACACATGGATCAGGCTATTGCCTGACACATAAAAAACCCCCGGAATAAATCGGGGGTTTTTTTCAGAAACAGTACACGCACAATATCTCTATTTATAGGAATGAATTATATTTAATGAGTCTAAATAATAAATGTTACTTCCTAGTAATAAATATTGCAGTCCAGCCGGCATGAAATTTCTTCTTTAGCCCTGTGACTTTGCGTGTACACATTTCCATGTACTTGCCCTTTGAATATTTACACCTTTTGCCATGCTTACACGGAAAATATATATTTGTCAACAAAAATTTTATGTAAAACGGTTTAATATTTGTTTGATACGGTAAGACAGTCTAAACTCTATTATAAAACACGGAAGCATTG
>JAGLNY010000116.1 GCA_023139255.1 Spirochaetales bacterium | reverse complement strand
AGAAATTGTGTGAGGAGCCTTTGAAATTGCCTCGCCGGTCTTGACATTATTATCAGGGAACCGGAGACTATCGGGTATGAAGTCAGATTTAAAAAAAATATATATAGAAAACCTTGGATGTGCAAAAAACCAGGTTGATGCTGAGGTAATGCTTGATTCTCTCCGGGAAACAGGTGAATGGGAATACTGTGAACTGCCCGAAGACGCTGATCTGATAATTATTAACACCTGCGGGTTTATTGAACCGGCAAGAGAAGAGTCGCTTAACACTCTTTTCGGATTTCGTGTACGGTATCCTGAAAAAAAAATTATTATGGCAGGATGTCTGTCAGAGCGGTACGGCCGTCAGATAAGCGGTGAACTCATAGAAGCAGACGGATTTTTTGGAAATATGAATCTTTCAAAAATAGCTCTTTTCGCCCGGCAAGTAATGGAAGGACAGCGCACAGAACTCTACCCCGATTTGCCGGACAGGGAGTATTTTACAAGAAAACAACTTTTTTCTTTCCCCGGAAGCGGATACCTTAAGATTTCTGAAGGATGCAGCCATCACTGCCGGTACTGTGCGATTCCTCTTATCCGCGGAGATTTAAGAAGCAGGCCGTTTGATGAAATTGTCAGTGATGCAAAAAACCTCATCAGCCAGGGTGTCGTGGAAATCAACCTTATTGCCCAGGATCTGGCTGCCTATGGTACAGATAGTAGTGGTGGAAGAGGTAGTCCGGGAAATCCTGAGAACGGACAGTTTCTTGACCTCCTTGAAACACTCTCATCTCTTGAGGGAAATCATGTAATCAGGATGCTCTATATTCACCCTGATGATTTTCCGACAGAACTTCCCCGGTTGGTGAATGCGAGGGCTAACATTCTTCCCTATTTTGACATCCCTTTCCAGCATGCAGCGATACCGATTCTTCATGGGATGGGACGGATGGGGTCGTCCGGTCAGTATCTGGACTTGATTGGCGGTATCCGTGAAACACTTCCGGATGCAGTTATCAGGTCTACATTCATGCTCGGTTTTCCCGGAGAGAAGCGGAAGCATATTGATGAGCTGTTGGGATTTGTTGAAAAAGCACAACTTGACTGGGCCGGTATATTTATATATTCACCGGAGGAAGGAACCCCGGCATTTGGGGAACGGACAGCCTCTGCACACAAGAGAGCCGCTTCAAGGGCTGAAGGTTGGAAGCAGGAGTTGGAACATCTGCAGAACAGTATCACTGAGAAACAGCTTGACCGTTGGGTAGGCCGTGAGTTTGATGTATTGATTGAGGAAAAAATTGAGCAGGAAGATCTGCTTATCGGCAGGATGTTTGCCCAGGCCCCGGAAGTTGACGGCTCAACTGTAGTTCTGACTGATTCCGGGAAACCAGGTGATATAATTCGATGCGGGATACGAAGAAGGGTCGGGATTGACTTGGAAGCTGTTGTTTTATGAAGATACATACATCTATTAATGAAAAGGAATATTTAGACTCATTGAATGAGCAGCAGAGAATGGCAGTTCTTGAGTGTACCGATCCGCTGCTGGTGCTGGCCGGGGCCGGATCGGGAAAAACACGGGTCATCACAACAAAAATTGCCTACTTGATTAAAGATCTCAATTGCAGCCCAAGATCTATTCTGGCAGTGACATTTACCAATAAAGCAGCAGCTGAAATGAAGGACCGCGTACTGGAAATTGCTGAGGGTTCCGATGATGTCATGGTAAAAACTTTTCACTCTTTCGGTGCCTGGCTGCTGAGACGGAATTCATCACTTCTGGCTCTGTCAGACAGCTTTACTATATATGATGATGAGGATTCACTGACTTTACTGCATAGCCTTTTTCAAAAGTATAAAAGAGTAGAGCTGAAACCTTTTGTGAAGTCAATCAGCAAAGCAAAGGACTACTGTCTGCGCCCTGACGATGACCTGTCCATAATTAGCAGGGATCCCAGGTTCCCTGAGATGTATGAAGCGTATGACAAGAAGCTTCGTGCGATCGGCAATGCTGATTTCGGGGACCTGATTTCCCGTTCAGTTGAGCTTCTGAAAAATAACCCTGTTGTCAGGCAGAGAATCCAGAATCGTTTCAGGGCAATATTGGTTGATGAATATCAGGATTCAAATGCGGCACAGTACCAGCTTCTCCAACAGTTGTACGGGGAAGGATCTTTTCTCTGTGTGGTTGGGGATGATGACCAGTCAATATACCGGTTTCGTGGGGCTGAACTGATGAATATTTTGACATTCCCTGATAAATTCCCCCATACGAGAGTCATAAAACTTGAAGAAAACTATCGGTCTGCCGGGAATATTCTGAAAATAGCGGAAAAAGTAGTAAGCAATAACCTTGGCCGTCATGGTAAAACCCTTTGGACAAAGAAGCCTGATGGGGATAAGGGAAAGCTTGTCTTCTTTGAAGACCAGTTTGCGGAGGCAAGATTTTGTGTCGGCCTGGTAGATTCTGACTCAAATTACGATGGGACTGCGATCCTGTACCGAACTAACGCACAGTCTGCAGCATTCGAGACGGTTTTTATGAGAATGGGAATACCCTATAAGATAGTCGGTGCGCTCCGTTTTTATGATCGTGAAGAGGTGAAAGACGCCCTGGCAATTCTCTCTCTTTTGCTCAACCCGGCTGATGAAGTTGCATTCAGGAGAATAATAAACAAGCCTGCACGGGGAATAGGGGACGTCTCGTTAGATAAAATTCTTAAAGAAGCAGGAGGGGAGTATGGGAACTGTCCTGCAGGTTTACGAAATGCCCTTGACCAACTTCGCGGTAAGGCAAAACAGGGAGCGGAGGAATTTCTCTCCTGGTATACTGAGGCTTTCGGGAAACTGGAAAAAACCGATCTTGCGGAATTGACTCAGGCCGCCCTGAAAGATTCCGGGATAATTGAGTATCATCGCCAGCAGGATCAGATAGCCAAGACACAGAAAATAAACAACCTGGAAGAGTTGGTTAATGCCCTCAGCGAGTATCCGCCGGGCAGGGCAAGTCTTTCCCAGTTTTTGGAATCCCTGGAACTTGATCCGACCCGCATCGGCAGGCAGGATCCTTCAGACAAGCCGGGTGTAACACTTATAACCATGCATAATACCAAAGGGCTTGAATTCGACCGGGTTATAATAACCGGTATGGAGGAGGGGTTGTTTCCCGGCCGGGCTAATGAGACAGATGAGGATATTGAGGAAGAACGCAGAATTTTTTATGTAAGTATCACAAGGGCAAAACATCAGCTCTATTTTACTGCATGCCGCAAACGGTCAATATGGGGGCGGAGCAGTTATCAGATGCCTTCGCGTTTCCTCCGTGAACTGCCAATGGAATATATACAAATTGAAGGTACCCCGCCGTTCGGGTCAGGATTTGGGTCCGGATCCACCTTCTCCCCGGAATCCCATTTTGATGATAACTTTGGCTTTGGGAAACAGATCAAGCTTGATTCCCCCAAACATACAAATTCCCGCAATCATGCTGGAAAGGATGCACAGTCGAAAATGCCTTCATCTACTGCTTATGCTGCAGGTGACCGGGTATATCATGATCAGTACGGAGCTGGTCATATTACTGAGTCCAGGATAGAAAACGGACGGGGAGTGGTAACCGTTTGGTTTGATACCGGACGTTCTGCCAAGTTTATCCCTAAGTATGCGCGGCTTGAGAAAATCGCTCAGGACTGATAATATACCTTTATGGCAAGAGATGTTAATCAACCGGTATATAGAATGCCGATAATAGCAAGGGCTCGTGGATTCCGATTGTATGATTTACATGGGAAGCGCTATATAGATCTCTATCAGAACAATGGCCGTGCAATACTTGGGCACCGGCCGGACGGGATGTCCCAGATAATGAAATCGACTGCTTCCAGAGGGCTGCTGGCAGAGTATCCATCAGTTTATGACGGCAGGCTTGAAAAAATCCTTAAACTTATGTTTCCGGAATTTCTCTATTTTCGACTTTATTCAAATCGTGAAAGAACTCTTGAGGCACTTTCTTTGGCAACAGGATCCAGGATCACACACGATTTGATAACAGACCCGGCAATGACTGACAGTGATAAGGGGAAAGCAGCTTTCTGGAGACCCTTTCTTCCGGAAAAAAAATTTACACATGATCTTCTTGTGCCTATAATGCCGTTTCCCGGCAGTTTTATTCCGGATATCATATGTGTGAGAAACAAATCCATTGCTGCAAAAATGCCGCCAGGTGATATGATTTCCCCATTCCTGATTGATGCAATGGTAAAAACAATTTCTCTGCTGATCAGGGAGATGCACAGTACTGCAGGTGAAGGATCAGAATTTCAGCGTTTGATTGATGTATTTACCTGGGACAGACGTGGTCCATATATTAATACAAGGATGGAGCAGGTCTCCTATATAGAACTTTTTAAGAAAGCACTTGGGATGGGTATATTACTTCCACCCGGGGAGAATTATCCGATTATTATTCCCAGGGAATTTTCAGATGGAGAGATTGAGGGGCTGACGCGATTTGTCAGGTCGATGACCGGGATATAGTTAAAACTTAGGCAGACGGCAGACGGGAGACTGGAGACTGGAGACCGGAAGATTGAAGAGGGGCAAAGCTTTTCTCTTCGAATTCCTGCCTCCGGCCTCCCGTCTCCCGTCTCCCTCCCTTCCCCCTAACCAACTGCTATCGTTTGGGCAGGGCAGGTCTCAATTGCTGCAGAAACCTGTTTTATGAGAATCTCATTGCCGTCATCAAGTTTTTCACCTTTTTCTGTTAATCTTGCGGCGTATCCATCAAGAAAAAAGATTGAGGGAAGACGTTCCCTGCAAAACCCGCACCCGATACATTTTCCGTGGTCAATACTTATATTCATGATGATAAATCCTTTTCTCTTTTGAAAATAACCATGCAAAAAAAGGAAATCAAGGGGAAATATCATTTTTTACAATTGTTTCGTTGACAAACCCCTTGTTCATCGTGTATGTTTCTTTAGATAGAAGCGTTACTATAAACAGAAACACTTCATTAAAAATTCGTATATTCATGCAAAATGCAGTAAATGGAGGGAATTATGACAAAAGCGATACTAAATCAAGCCGATATACCCCGTAAATGGTATAATCTCGCATCGGACCTACCGATACCCCCTCTCCCATATCTTGGGCCGGATGGACAACCGGTAACCCCTGAAATGATGGCTGCAATTTTTCCTATGTCCCTGATTGAGCAGGAAATGACTGCACAAGCCGAAATAGATATCCCGGAAGAAGTGCTTGCGATCCTTGCAAAATGGCGACCTTCACCCCTTCACCGTGCTGTAGCCCTGGAGAAGGCTCTGGGAACACCTGCAAAAATATTTTACAAGAATGAATCAGTATCTCCTGCTGGAAGTCATAAGCCTAATACTGCAGTTGCACAGGCTTATTATAATAAAAAGGCCGGAATTAAGCGGCTGACAACTGAAACCGGTGCAGGACAATGGGGCAGTGCACTTGCATTTGCCTGCAGTCAGATGGGAATTGAATGTAAGGTGTTTATGGTTCGCATCAGTTTCGACCAGAAACCCTACAGGAAAGTAATGATGCAGACCTGGGGGGCGGAATGTGTTCCGAGTCCGAGTATGGAAACAAAACTTGGACGCAAAATACTTGCAGAAATGCCGGATACACCCGGAAGTCTCGCCATAGCTATTAGTGAAGCTGTTGAGCAGGCTGTTACAGATGAAAAAGGTGAGACACGCTATGCTCTGGGAAGTGTCCTGAATCATGTCATGCTTCACCAGACTGTTATCGGATTAGAAACTAAAAAACAGCTGAAAATGTTCGGGATAGATAATCCGGATATCGTTATCGGATGTGCGGGCGGCGGAAGTAATTTTGCCGGTCTTGCTTTTCCTTTTATGCGGGATAAGATTAATGGAGCAGATATTGAGATAATTCCTGTTGAACCGGCTTCCTGTCCCAGTCTGACAAAAGGTAAATTTCTCTATGATATTGGTGATATGTCGGGGATGACGCCGTTGATGGCAATGTTCTCGCTTGGTCATACATTTATACCCGCGCCTATACATGCCGGGGGTTTACGTTATCACGGGATGTCCCCGCTTGTGTCCCAGACAGTGGTAGAAGGCCTTGCTTCACCATTATCGCTCGACCAGCTCGAGTGTTATAAGGCAGCTATGCTTTTTGCTCAAACTGAGGGACTGATTGTAGCTCCTGAAACCAGTCATGCGGTGGCCGCTGCTGTACGTGAAGCCCTAAAAGCCAAGGAAGAAGGGAAGGAAAAAAATATCGTTTTCAACCTGAGCGGCCATGGACTCATGGACTTGAAAGGGTATCAGTCTTATATGGCAGGTGAGTTAACCAGCCATGTCCTGCAGGATAAAGAAGTAGAAGGACTCCTTGCGGATGTTAAGGGGTTTCCGGAAGCTGAGATACGAAGATCCGGCAGGTGGAATTAATATGCCTCTATTAGTAGAAAGAGTTTTATTGGGGAAACCCGAATAATAACTACTCCTATGCTAGTAACTTTTTTCATTAGCTGCGATTGTCGATCGCAGCTTTTTTCTTTTTTTGCTTGACAAGAATATGCAAATATGAAAAGATACACCGCTATTTATGAAGAAATCTATGATTTTATGACAAGGCAGAAGATATGAAGACAATTTATGTGAAACCAAAAAATATGGTAAAAAAATGGTTTATTATTGATGCGGAAGGTAAAAGACTGGGCAAGGTAGCTGTCGAGGCTGCAAAAATCCTGCGTGGAAAAAACAAACCTGAATTTGCACCACTGCATGATCTTGGCGATTATGTCATTATCGTAAATGCTGAGAAAGCTGCATTAACCGGTGGTAAAGAGAACAAGAAAGTCTATTACAGGCATTCGGGCTATCCGGGTGGACTTACTGCTGAAGTCTATTCAGACATTATAAAAAGAAAACCGACATTCCCGATGGAAAATGCCGTTCGGGGTATGCTTCCCAAAGGTAGGCTGGGCAGACAGTTGTTCACAAATATGAAAGTATATGCCGGTGCAGATCACCCGCATTCAGCACAAAAACCAGAAACAGTTAATATTAAAGGTCAGGAGTAGTTAAGTGGATAAGAATTTAAATCTGGCATTAGGAACCGGAAGAAGAAAAACCGCCATAGCACGTGTTTACCTCAGGGAAGGTAATGGAACCATAAAGATTAACGGGCGGGAAGTGGATGAATACTTTGGTAATCCCAGTTTTGTGTATGTAGTAAAGCAGCCGATGGATGTTACTGATACACTGGCGAAGTTTGATGTTGTAATCAATTTAAAAGGCGGCGGTCCATCTGGTCAGGCCGGTGCCTGCAGACATGGCATTGCAAGAGCTCTGCAGTCATATGATGAATCAAATACAAAAGTGCTTCGGTCAAACGGGTTTCTTACTCGTGACTCGAGAATGGTAGAACGAAAGAAATATGGACAAAAAGGCGCACGCCGAAAGTTCCAGTTCTCAAAACGATAAACCGTTTATTGGGAGAATTGAAAGAGGAGTTACCGGGAACGGCTATAAAGCTGTTGCGGAAGATGGCTCCTCTTTTTTTATTCCCGGGAAACTGGCTAAGCAGCTAAGTCTGTATGCCGGGAAGGAACTGACAGAACAAGAATACTCCGTCCTCAAAGAAAGGATAGATTATTGTATAACCAGAGTAAAAGCTGTTGAGTTGTTAGCGATACGCGAACACTGTACTGCTGAATTACGGATTAAACTTTTCAGAAAGAAATTTTCCCCAAAAGCTATTGAACAGGTACTAACCTCACTGACAGACAGAGGTCTGTTGAACGACCATCGTTTTGCCGAACTATGGATTCATAGCCGGTTAAGGAAAAACCCGGAGGGAAGGACAATGCTTGCCGCAGGGCTGGCTCGAAAAGGAGTGGATAGGACCATAATTCGTGATGCCCTGGATAACATTCTGGATGAAGAAACCCTTTTAAAGGCGCTTGAAGATGCTGCAGTAAAAATTCTGAGAAGAAGGAATATGGATCGGGATAAGATGATGCGGGCACTTATTCGCCGCGGCTTTGACTATGGAAGTGTTTTAGAAATCGTAAAAAAGAATTTTGATTAAACACAAAGCTGCAACATGAAAAAAGGCCGTCTCACTAATGAGACAGCCTCTATGTGTTATCTTCCAGCTGGAATTATTTTTTAAAGTTGAAAGTTTTCATACCGGGGTATGAAGCAGTTTCTTCAAGATAATCCTCAATTCTCATAAGCTGATTATATTTTGCCAGTCTGTCAGAGCGGCTCATTGATCCGGTTTTAATCTGACCGGTCTCAAGTGCCACAACAAGGTCGGCAATGAAATTATCCTCTGTCTCACCTGATCTGTGAGATACAATTGCGGTATAACCGGCTCGCTTCGCCATATCAACAGCCTCAAAAGTCTCAGTGAGTGTACCAATCTGGTTTACTTTAATAAGAATTGAGTTTGCTATGCCTTGCTCGATACCCTGGGTAAGCCTCTTAGTATTTGTCACAAACAAGTCGTCACCAACAAGTTGGACTTTATCGCCGATTTTCTCTGTCAGCAGTTTCCACCCGTCCCAGTCGTCTTCATCCATACCGTCTTCAAGGGAAATAATGGGGTATTTCGCAACCCAATCTGCCCAAAAGTCCGTCATCTCTTCGCTGGTAAGAGTCTGGCCTGTTGACCACCGCAACTCATATTTTTTTGTCTCTTTGTTATACAGTTCAGACATTGCAGGATCAAGGGCAATCATCATATCCTTTCCCGGTGTATACCCGGCTTTCTCGATAGCCTCAATAATGACCTCACATGCTTCCTCATTTGATTTGAGGTTCGGGGCAAATCCGCCTTCATCACCAACTGCGGTACTGTATCCTTTAGCTTTCAGGATGCTTTTAAGGTTGTGAAAAACCTCGGCGGTCATTCGGACAGCTTCACGAATTGACCCGGCCCCGACCGGCATTACCATAAACTCCTGGAAATCGACAGAGTTGTCTGCATGAGATCCACCATTGATAATATTTGCCATCGGTACCGGAAGTACGCATGCATGATAAGCACCAAGGTACTTGAAGAGCGGGATGCCAAGAAAATCAGCTGCAGCCCTTGCTGTAGCCATAGATACTCCGAGAATGGCGTTGGCTCCCAGTTTTCCTTTATTCTCTGTTCCATCAAGCTCAATCATAGCTCTGTCAATATCAACCTGATCCAGTGCATCAAGTCCGATCAGCTCACCAGCAATAATATTGTTAACATTATCTACAGCTTTCAAAACCCCTTTGCCAAGATAGCGGGATTTGTCACCGTCACGAAGTTCAACTGCTTCATGGATTCCGGTTGAGGCACCTGACGGCACTGCAGCCCGTCCCATTGATCCGTCTTCCAGAATCACATCAACTTCAACAGTCGGGTTTCCTCGTGAGTCAAGAATCTCTCTTGCCTCAATAAATTCAATAATACTCATAATTCTTCTCCTGAATAGTATTCTCATCCGATATAAGAAATTACCGAATGGTGTGTTCGTTGTTCAGCTGACTATCGTATGTATTGGGGCTGAATGTCAAGTAAGAGACCCCCTTTGCAGTGCTGATGCATCGGAGAAGTATGATTATTTTCTATTTGATGAAACGACATTTTAAAGGTACAATGATGCCATGAAAGAGAACACTAATAATATCCCTGTTTATTCACTTTCACCCATGACTGATGAACTTATGTACCAGATAATTTTCTGCATGGAGGATCAGGCAGGATCGTACCTGTTTGATATGGCGGAGGGAGTCCCAAGTCAGAAGGAATTTACAACCGGTTCTGCTGACGAACGAAAAGCAAGATATAGAGAGATCCCTTCGTGGAAACCAGCCGATGGTTTTAGGATAATGGAGAAATTCGTATCATCACTTAGGAATCCGATTTTTCGGGAGAAACTGAAAGAGTCTCTGGCAATGGGCAAAGGGGTATTCAGAAGTTTCAAAAATACCCTGAAAGAGGAACCGGCTGTAGAACGATTATGGTTCTATTTTAAGGAGAGGGAGATAAAGAGGAGTATCTATATCTGGTATGAACAGTTGTCGGAAATATCGTATCTTGAACAGCTGGGCGAACCGGAGCAGGACACTTCAGAACTGATACTCTCTGATTTTGTCATATCTGAGAACAGGGAGAAATGGACTAAATACATTCTTGAAATTGGTGAAAGCAGGCTGCATGATGAATTTTCAGGAGTTGATTATCCTCTGAACGAGATTCTGGTTCAGGAATATCAGAAAACATGGGGACATTTTGATAATAAATGGTTGATGATATTTGTGGAATCACCGATGGAGGATTTTGCCGGTTTTATCGGGGCTGAGCCCCTGACTCCTGATGATGCGACCCTCATTTATTCAGTAAAGCATCTTTACGTTGAGCCCCGCTACCGCGGGTTGGGAATATTCAAACTCCTTGCCGATTCTTTGTGCGCACGGGCTGCTGAGATTGGGGCAGACAGAATTATTATAGAGTTAAGCGGAAAATCCTCAGTCATTTCTCCTGCTCTGGAACAAAGGGGTTTTGTTCCGTTCAGTGAGCGTGTTTCCCTGGATCTTGAAAAATGGAAGCGCATACAGCAGGCAGAATAGGGGAAGAAGGAGGCGGAACGTAGAAGACTGGAGACCGGAGACCGAAAGATTGAAGAGGGGCGGAAGCTTTTCTCTTCGAGTTCCGGCCTCCGGCCTCCCGTCTCCCGTTTCCCTCCCTAACCCCTAACCCCT